>DATKYS010000126.1 GCA_035528375.1 bacterium | reverse complement strand
CGTCCGCGGCCTGGCTCACCCCGCCCGTCGCCTCCGATTCCCTCAACTATCGGGACCCCGACGCCGTCAACGCCTACACCCAGTCCTGCACGACTCAGGGGACGCTCGTCCCCCTCTCCGACATATTCACCAGCGAGTACGTGGACCCCGGGGTGGAGGTACACCTGGACCCGTACATCTACGATGGCGAGCTGGCGACGCTCATCTTCCAGATTAAAATCTACCACATCGTGTACCCCGATTCGGAAAAAGAGGACTACGCCTCGGTGGAGTTCTCCCCGACGTGGTACGGGGCCGACTTCGTCCAGGGCACCCAGGACCTAACGCTGAAAATCGTCTTCCCGGCGGGGGTCACCCCCGAGGAGACGATTTATCACGAGTGCGAATTCGACTACACCGGCGTCCTGGGCGAGGGGGACAGTCAGCAGCTCGTCTTCGTGTGGCACGATCCGGCAGCGCCGACCGGGAGCCAAACCGAGAATGTGGGGGTCAGCTTCCCGCGCAAATACCTGGCCGCGGACGCCGTGTATAAACCCTAGGCCATCGTGGAGTTTTTCGTCGGCCTGTAGAGCTTTATCGCCGCGGTGTTCGAGGCATTTGACTTCTGCTTGGTGCCGGTGCTGCTCCTGCCCCTACTCGCCGCCGCATCGCCTTCGAGTCCAAACGCGACGGGGACTGGGAAATCTTCGTGATGGACGCCGACGGGCACAACCAGACCCAGTTGACGAACAACACCGGCTATACAATATCGCTTCCTGCTTGGTGTCCGGTTCCGTAGGCTATCGAGGAGAAACCCACTAAACACCGGAGTATGGTAATGAAGTTCTGTCCCAAGTGTGGCTCTGAGGTTCACCCCGGTGATATTTTCTGCTCCGAGTGCGGCTTTGATCTGAGCCGTCGGCAGACAGCCGCTCCTTCTAGTCCGTCAAGGCGCTCCCCTACACAAAACAACGACCATCATCGACCGATTGCCCGTACCCGCCTGCTCACACCGGATAGCAAAGGCACAGATCAGACTAGGGATTACGGTAAAACCCGCCTGATGAGCGAGGAAGACATAGCCCGGCTGAAAGTCAAGGATAAACCGCCTTTTGCAAAGCCCCTCCCCCAGCAGATAGCGGTAACACAACCAATAATCCCGCCGCAATCTCAAACGTCCGACTTTAAAGACTGGTCGAAAACGCAGAGCAGGGCTTGGTTATGGGCGCTGTTGGCTATTATAGGTGTTGGCACCCCTCTAATCCTCTGGGCCGCAGGAGTTTTCAAGGAAGCGGAAGGCCGCATCGCCTTTTCTTCCGACCGCGACGGGGACTGGGAAATCTTCGTGATGGACGCCGACGGGAGCAACCAGACCCAGTTGACCAACAACACAAGCGCGGACGAGTTTCCCGCCTGGAGTCCAGACGGCCGCCGCATCGCCTTCGCCTCCAGACGCGACGGGGACTGGGAAATCTTCGTCATGGACGCCGACGGGCGCAACCAGACACATTTGACGACAAGAGGTGGTTTAGATCCCGCCTGGAGTCCGGACGGCCGCCGCATCGCCTTTTTCTCCGGCCGTGACGGGGACTGGGAAATCTTCGTCATGGACGCCGACGGGCGTAATCAGACACAGTTGACGACAAGAGGTGGTTTAGATCCCGCCTGGAGTCCGGACGGCCGCCACATCGCCTTCCAGTCCGACCGCGACGGGGACTACGAAATTTTCGTGATGGACGCCGACGGGCGCAACCAGACCCAGTTGAGCAACAATGCCAGCGATGACGAGAATCCTGCCTGGAATCCGGACGGTCGCCGCATCGCCTTTGCCTCCTACCGCGATGGAGACTACGAAATATTCGTAATGGACGCCGACGGGCGCAACCAGACACAGTTGACCGACAACGCAAGCTGGGACCGGTATCCCGCCTGGAGCTCGGATGGTCGCCGCATTACCTTTAACTCCGTCCGTGATGGGGATGACGAAATCTTCATGATGGACACCGACGGGAGCAACCAAACACAGTTGACCAGCAACACTAGCAATGACGAGTGTCCTGCCTGGTGCCCGGTGGAGTAGCCCCCTACCCAACCCTTCTCCCAAAAGAGGAAGGGACAAGAGGATTAGAAACAGCGGTGGATTACGGCTATACTGACTAATTAAACCCCACTCCGAGGAGTCCTGATGGTTAAAAAAATCGCGCTTGTTCTGGCCGCGCTTTTCGCCGCAGCCCTGGGGCAGATTCACATCGCCGTACTACCCTTCTCCGCCTCCGGAAGCGGCGCATTCGAAATCGCCTCTTCGATGCCGGACATGCTCGCCACCGAACTCTCCGGCCACGGCTACTCGCTCATCGAGCGTTCCCAGATAGACCGCGTCGCCGAGGAGTTGGCCCTTAACCTCTCGGGCATGGTCGAGGTCTCGGCGGCCATCAGGGCCGGCGGCTGGCTTGGCGCCACCCATCTCTTGATGGGTTCCGTTACCAGTTCCGGCGTCAGCGTACGCATTGACGCACGGCTGGTGCTGGTGTCCACTGGTGAAATCCTCCTTACCTTCAAGGCCACGGGCGGTAACGACGACCTGTTTGACTTGGTTGATGAATTAGGGGCCAAGTGCCTTTCGGCCTTGGGCGGCGGTTCCTCGGAGCGATACAAGGCGCTGATCGTCAACGGCGGTGGGAGTTACGACTGGCTTCTGACCGACCACTCCCTCCAGATCGAATACGAAGACGCATCGTCCCTCCCCTCGATGGACCTGGACAAGTACGCCCTCGTTCTCTGTGTGGGCGGCTATAACGGTTACAACCACCGCGTGGCAGACAAGCTGAAGAGCTACATCGCCGAGGGCGGTTCGGTGTTGATCGAGTCCGGCGTCCCGGCGTACCTGGCCGCCTCGTCAGGGACGACTTTCGATCTCTCCTACATCGCCGACTGGTTCGGCGCGGCAGACTACGCCAACGTATTCGGAAAAAATCAGGTGTTGGGCCGCACCGTGGAGCACCCTATCTTGGGGCCGGAGGTTAAGGAAACGCTCTATGCGCGGGTCAACTACATGGACGGCGGCGCGGCGGTGAAGAACCTGCGTTCCGGGGCTGATACCGTGGCGGTCTGGACGACCACCGAAGGCCCTCTCATCGGGATGTTCACCTACACCTACGGACGCGGGAAGGTCTTCTATGCCACTATCGCTAATCTCGTTGACGCGGGTTATAACGGACAGACCGGCGGTAACTTCGTCGAGCTGATGAACGAGATGGTTTCTTGGCTACTCAAGGATTAGAGGAGATAACTATGCGTAAGCTGACGGTACTGGTTTTGCTTGCTGCGACCGTTACTTTCTCGTGGGACGTCGACATCAGCTATTCCTTCTCGTACCGTAATGACTCGATGGTCAAGGACTTCGGCCTCGGCATCGGAGAGACCGGCTACCTCTCAATCTACTTCAGCGGGGACTTAAAGGGAGGGGGAGGTGGATACGGGTACACGGAGAGCTACTCGGGGGCAAATGACAATGTCCTCACATTTACCGTTTTCGGTCCCACCGGATTTAAGTTCAAGTTGATTGAGGATCCGGGTGTCAGATCAACCAACAGCAGGATTCACGTGGGGACAACGGCAGACACCGCTAAAGCCGTGGCCACCGAAATCATCGCTGGCAAGATTGAGAAGTGCATCATAGGAGCGGCGGCGGCGCTCGTCGGAACTGCAATACCCAACCCTGTCTCTGCAGCTTTAGCAGCAAAGACCGCCTATAGTATCTACTCGAAACTGGAGAGCGGCGTCGAGTACGACCTGATAACAATCGTGGTCTATCCGGCCCGGGCGGGGGAGTATCGCTTCAGGATTGACAATCCAACCTTCCATCCCTGGAGTAAAAACACTTTGTTGATGACAAAAGAACCTAACGATTAACCTCAGGGAAAGATAAAAAAGCCGGGTTTGGGCACTGATTCTATTGACCCTAGTCCTGATGTTTACGGTGTTGTCTCGGCCGACGGCCTCACCGAGTTCATCAGGTTCGGGTGAACTTGGCGGTCTGACTTCTACGGTCGCGTGGCGATGCTAGAGAACGGCGATAGGACCGCGTTTGGCACGAAGTCGTCTGGAAATGCTCTCATCAAGCGTTTAGTCATCAGCCGATAGCCTGGAGCACGCACTAAAAAAAGCGGGGCGCAAGGCCCCGCCTTATTTTCAGCGGCACGGGGAATCGAACCCCGGTTGCATGGCTGAGAACCACGCGTCCTAACCACTAGACGATGCCGCCAGTGCAACGACTTTGTAACTTAAACGGGTCGGTCTTGTCAACTCCTTTTGCCGGGGGCATGACTCGGTTCGCCGGGGGCGTAGCTCGCTAAAGCTCGGTTCACGCGTCGGTCGCGTGCTTCGGGAAGCGGCAAGGGGCTTAAGCCCCTTGTCTGAGATTATCGGACACGCCCGGCCCGCTTCGGCCTCTTGGCTGGGGCGGATGGATTCGAACCACCGTAAGCAAATCCAGAGTCTGCTGTCCTGCCACTAGACGACGCCCCAGGAGCAAGGAAGCCTATCACAAAGCCGGGGTGGGAATCAACCCGCGAGCGGCGCTTTTACATCCGCCCCGGTCATCTCGAAGGAAGCCAGCACGGCGTCGACTTCCCCCATCAGGCCCTTCCAGTCCTTCTCCGGCGCGGCGAACTGAATCCCGCAGAGCGTCTGCCCCTTGACCAGCGTCCAGTCCCAGCAGCGCCAGGGGGCACCCTCGACGTTGAAGGTGAACTCGACCCGGATGGCCTCGACGCCGGCGAGCTCGACCGCCTCCCGCCCCACCTCCGCCATGCCCGAGAAGGTCGGCTCCAGCTCCCAGAGCTTGTCCTCCAGGGCCAGGTCCCGGTCCTCGGCGGTGAGCTCCGCCCCCTGGTTCCGGCAGAAGACCGACAGGTAGGCCCCGGTTTCCGGCGAGCGGAGCATGGCAGTGTCGGAACCCGTGGCCGGGTCCTGGATGAGCTCGCCTTCATCCCAGAGTGCGTTGGCGACGGTGAAGGTGAGGCCGAAGCGCTCCAGGTTGATGTCGCGGCGCTCGGGCGCGGTCATGGTTTCCCCGCAGGCCAGGGGGATGAGGCAGGCCGGGATTAAAAGGAGCCAGGCCGGTTTACGCATTTTCAACCTCCTGAGAGGACACGAGGCGCTGAACCGCTTGCCATTTGAAATAATGAGGCTCACCGGGCGATGACGAAGCGCCGGAGGGTGCTCGCCCCGCTGGTTTTATCGGTGAGCTCCACCAGGTACACCCCCGGCGCCAGACCGTCGGTCGAGAGGGTCACCGTTTCCCGGCCGGCGGGGTGCTCGTCGGCGTAGGGTCGGGCCACGCGCCTGCCCGACAGGTCGTAGACCGTGAGCTCCACTCTGGCGTCTATGGGGAACGTCAGCAGAAAGTTCACCGCGCCGTCGGCCGGGGAGGGGTAGGGTTGGCCCAGTAGCGCCCGGGGGGGCGGCAACCCCTGGCCGTAGATGAGCGTCTCCGGCCCGCGGGAGAGCTCCCCGCCCTCGGAGACGAGGGCCACGACGCGGTAGGCGTACTGCCGACCCCGTTCCACGTCGCGGTCCAGGTAAGGGCCCGTAGCGACGGAAGCCGTGCCCAGCGGCTCCCAGAGGCCGTCGTCCACCTTCCGGTACAGACGGTATCCCTCCACGAGGTCGGGGCGGGTGAGAGACCAGTCCGCCAGGACGCCGTCGGCGGTCTCGGTCAGGCCGAAGTCGCTGAACCGCAGGCCGGTCTGCATTGCCAGAAGGGCCAGGAGGCACTGGAGCCGACCGTAACCCGCGTAGTCGTCCTTGCCCGCCTCGCCCAGATCCAGGGCGGAGAGCTCCAGGTAGTCCTTCACCTCCTCGGGCGTCAGGGAAGGGTCGGCCTGGAGCAGAAGGGCGACGGCCCCCGCCACGTGGGGCGTGGCCATGGAGGTGCCCTCCATGTTGATGTAGCCCCCCCGGCGGCCGTCTATGCTCTTGATGCCCCCGCCCACCGTGACCGTTCCCCCCGGCGCGCAGATGTCCGGCTTGATGCAGCCCGGCGGGTAGGGCCAGTCGTCGTAGGGCGGGTCGAAGCTCCACTCCGCGGGACCGATGCTGGAGAAGAAGGTGACCCCGTCCGCGCTCTCGGTGGCGCCGACGGTGATTATCTCCGGCACGTCGCCCGGGGTACGGATGTTGTCGGGCGGCGGGTACTGGCCCGTCTTGTCGCCTTCGTTCCCCGCCGCGGCCACTATCACCACCCCCAGCTCCAGGGCGGTCCGGCACACATCGCGCCACAGCGGCTGGTTGTGGGTCTGATTCTGGTGCCAGCCGAAGCTCAGGTTCAACACGTCGGCGCCCATCTCCACCGCGTAGTCCATCCCGTCCCAGGTGATGTACTCCGTGCCGCGGCCGGTGTCGGAGAAGACCTTTACCGCCATGATGCGGGCGTCGGGGGCCACGCCGGTCTGGGACCCGGCGCTGCCGTCGCCGGCCACGATGCCCGCCACGTGGCTCCCGTGGCCGTCCTCGGGCCCCAGAACGGTGCCGTCGTCGTAGTAGAAGTCCCAGCCGTTGACGTCGTCAACGTAACCGTTGGCGTCGTCGTCGAGGCCGTTGTCGGGAATCTCGCCAAAATTCACCCAGGGGTGGTCGGCCAGGTCGGGGTGCTCGAAGTCGCAGCCGGTATCCACCACGGCCACCACCACCCCGTCGCCGGTGTAGCCGTAGGGCTCGCTCCAGACCAGCGGGGCCTCCACGCGGCCCACGTTCCAGGTGATCTCGGCGCAGGAGCAGAGGGCGTCGTCGGTAGTGGAACTGAGGACGACGCGGTCCACGCCGGGAAGGTCGGCCAGCTCCCGGGCGACTTCGGCCGTAACCCTGGCCCCCACGGCGTTCAATAAAACGATGGGCCGGATGTCCTCCACCTCTCCGGGCGCCTGCCGGTGGAGGAAGTCGAGGACCGGCGCCTGGGACCGCCCGCAAAGCTGTCGGAGGACGGCCCACCGGGCGGCTCGCCGTTCCTCGGGGGCGAGGGCCGTTGCGTAACGGTCCAGGTGGAGGTCACAGGGGCGCTCGGCGATCACGACCACCACGGGCACCGGTGAGCCCGGGTCGCGGTCGAGCTCCGCCTCCAGGAAGGGGTCGAGGGTGCCGGCGGCCAGGGCCGTCGCCGTCAGGAGTTGAAGGATGACAAACCGCACGCGCATAACGATTTAATCCGAAAGGATGACCTCGGCGCCCAGACGCGCGGCCAGCTCCACCGCGGGGACGCACTTCAGCTCCAGGATGTCGAGCTCCACGAACCTGCGCCGCCCCTCCTTGTCGGCGAGGTCCACCCCGGTGATGTCGGCGCAGAGGGCGGACCCCATCCGCTTCACGAAGCCTTCCACCACCGGCGCGGACAGCCGGTAAGCATCCTCCTTCGCCTCTCGGTTCCTGTAGACTTTGGGGGCCTTGAGCATCCCCAGCGCCATGACCGCTCCCGTCAGCGCGCCGCAGGTCAGGCCCGCGCGGGCGGTGCCGGCGCCGAAGGGGGCGGCCAGGGCGAGGTAGTCCAGCGGGTCGCCGTCGGCCAGCTCCAGCAGCGCCGACATGACGGCCATGGCGCAGTTGTAGCCCTCCCGGGCGAATAGTTCGCAGGCCCGGTCCACCGCCCGCACGACCTTCTCCTCGTCCACCGCGTCCCTCTTTAGTGGCTGACCGGCTCCGCGTCCCGGGAAAAGCTGAAGTCGTCGTCGTAGCCCGGTTTGTGGCAGACGGCGCAGAAGCGCGCCTCGACCGCCGGCGGCCGCTCGCCCGACGGGTGCTCAGCCGGGGTCTCGTGGCACATCTGGCAGCCGACCCCGGTTAGGTGCGGCGTCAGCTCCACGCTGCCGAAGCCGCCGGGCCTGCCGAAACCGGTGGCGTGGCACCGGATGCACTCCAGGTTCCGGTCGTCTCCCGTGGCGACGAGGGACTCCCAGGCGCGGGCGTGGGGGGTGGATGACCATTGGGCGTACTGGTCCGCGTGGCAGGCGCCGCAGTAATCCGCCCCGTGCCAGGCGTATTCGCCCTCTGGTTTGTAGAAGCGCTCCAGCCAGTCCGCGTACCGCTCGTGCTCGTAGTCCAGGATGACGGCGCGCGTCGCCGGGTCCGCCTCGAGCACCTCGCCGTCCACGGGGATCGCCTCGTAGGATACGAGCCGCCCGAGGGTGTCGGGATCGAGACTCAGCCGGGCGACGCCCACATAGCGCCCCTTCCGGCCGGGCCACACGACGGGCGCCGCGTACGAGAGCTCCGGCTGCCGCCGGAAAAGCCCCGAATGCCCGCCGACGACCAGGTCCACCCCGGTGAAATTTTGGGCGATTTCCACCTCGCCGGGTACGCCCAGGTGCGACAGGACGATGACGATGTCGCAGCCCGCGGCCCGGAGATTCGCCACCGCCTCCCGCAGCGGCTCTTGCCAGTCCGACACCCCGTAGCCCAGCGCGGCCGGGTCGGGGCCGGTGGAGAAACAGTCGGGGTGAATCACCGCCGCGAGGCCGACCTTCACCCCGCCGCGCTCCAGGATGAGCGTTGCCGGGAGGGGGGGCCGGTCGTTCGCCAGGGGGGTCAGGTTGGCACAGGCGAAGGGGAGTATCCCCAGGAGCCGGGCCGGCGTCATCTCTCCACCCAGCAGGTCCTGGTCGCCCAGGGCGATGAGGTCGTAGGCGGCCAGACGGTATACCTCGAGCACCGCCTCCGCCTTGCGGGGTTTATCGTCCACGCCGAAGAGGTCCCCGGTGTCCACGAGAATCAGGTCGGGGTTCTCTTCGCGCAGGTTTTCGATCAGGCTGGCTCTCTCCGCCAGCCCGCCCAGCCGGTTGGCCGGTCACCCGCAGGTGGCCAGCTCCCCCCAGGTGTCGCTGGTGACGACGACGGTCAGCACCGGGCCGTCGGCCGTCGAGGCGGCGATGACCAGGGAGAGCGCCGCGGTCAGGGCGAGGGCGGCGGTCACGATTATCGGTTTGTGCATGGTGTCACCAAAAAGGGGCCTCGGCCCCATTATACTACGCCGGGGACGGTCGTTGATTCTCCCCCAGGCGGCGGAGGAATTCCTCCTCGCCGATGACCTCGACGCCGAGCTCCCGGGCCCTGGCGAGCTTCGAGCCGGCGTCCCGGCCGGCCACGACCAGGTCGGTTTTCACCGACACCGAAGAGGCGACCCTGGCCCCGGCGGCCCTGGTCCGGGCGGTCATCTCGTCCCGGGGGAGGCCGAGCGCGCCGGTGAAGACGACGACGAGGCCGTCCAGCGGTCCCGGTTCCTTCCGGACGACCTCCAGACGCGGGTCTATGCCGTACCCCCGGAGCCTTTCTACCAGCCGGGCGTTGCGCGGGTTGGCGAAGAAATCGCGGACGGCGGCGGCCACCGTGGGCCCCACCCCTTCCACCGCGGTCAGCTCCTCCTCCGTCGCGGCGGCCAGGGCGGCGACGTCTCCGAAGGTCCGGGCCAGCGCCTCGGCGGTGGTCTCGCCCACCTGGGGGATGCCCAGGGCGAAGACGAGCCGGGGGAGGGTGACGCCCCGGCTGGCGGCGATCGCAGCGACGAGGTTCTCCGCCGATTTCTCGGCGAACCCCTCCAGGCGCCGGACCTGCGCGGCGGTCAGCTCGTAGAGGTCGGCGGGGCTCTTGACCAGTCCGGCCGCAAGGAGCCTATCCACCACCTTGCCGCCCAGCCCCTCGATGTCCATCGCCCCCCGGCTGGCGAAGTGCCACAGCCGCTCGCGCACCTGCGCCGGGCAGTCGGCGTTCACGCAGCGCACCGCCACCTCGTCGGGGAGCCGGACGACCGGCTCGCCGCACGCCGGGCAGCGGCTGGGCATTCGAAAAGGTTTTTCCGAACCGTCGCGGCGGACGATTAGCGGCCGGACCACCTCGGGAATCACGTCCCCCGCCCGCTGGATCTCCACGTAATCCCCCGCCAGGACGCCCAGGCGTCCGACCTCGTCGGCGTTGTGCAGGCTGGCCGAGGAGACGGTCACCCCGCCCACTTTCACCGGCTCGAGCTCGGCCACGGGTGTCAGCACCCCGGTGCGCCCCACGGAGACCTTGATACTCTTGAGCCGCGTCACCGCGCGTTCCGGCGGGAACTTCCAGGCCACGGCCCAGCGTGGGCTTCGGGCGATGGCCCCCAGCCGCTCCCGCTGGGCGAGGGAGTCCACCTTCACCACCACCCCGTCTATCTCGTGATCCAGCCCCTCCCGCCCGGCGAGGAGCCGCTCGTAGTATCCCTTCACCCCCTCGACCCCCTCCGCAACTTCCAAGGGGCCGTTCACCGGAACGCCCCAATCCGTCAGGGCGTCCAGGCTCTCCCGATAGCCGGCGCAGCCCAGCTCGGCGGCGTTGACCAGGTTGTAGGCCAGGAAGGAGAGCGGCCTCCGGGCGGTTATCTGCGGATCGAGCTGGCGGAGGGAACCGGCGGCGGCGTTGCGCGGGTTGGCGAAGGGCTTTTCCCCCAGCTCCTCCTGGAGCCGGTTCAGGCGGAGGAAATCCGCCTTCCCCATGAACACCTCGCCGGTGACGATGACCTCGGCGGGGGGAGCTCCCAGCAGCCTGAGCGGGACGGCGCCGATGGTGCGCACGTTGGCCGGCACGCCTTCGCCGGTGGTCCCGTCGCCCCGGGTGGAGGCCTGGACCAGTACGCCGTCCGCGTAGATCAGCTCCACCGCCAGGCCGTCTATCTTCGGCTCGGCGACGAGGATCGGCTTATCGCCTTCCAGACCGTCCAGGCAGCGGCGGAGCCACTCACCGAACTCCTCGGCGGTGAGCACGTTGGCCAGGGAGAGCATGGGGGCGCGGTGGCGGACCGGCTCGAACCGCTCGCTCGGGGCCGCGCCGACGCGCTGGGAGGGGGAATCGGGGGTGACGAGCTCCGGGTGCCTTTCTTCCAGAGCGATGAGCTCCCGAAGAAGGTCGTCGTACCGGGCGTCGGAGAGGTCGGGGTCGTCGAGGACGTAGTAGCGCCGGTTCGCCTCGCGGATGAGGCGGACCAGCTCCCGGTGCCTTTTGCCGGGGGCATAGCTCGCTGCGCTCGGTTCGACCGGGTCATCCATCTCCACTCCCCCGTCCCGGCGTCGTCAGGCCTTGGAAACAGAGCGACATGGCCCAGGACTGTATGAGGATCAACCCCAGCCAGGTCAAGGACCAGAGTGTCAGCTCCCCCTCGGCCGGCCCCTGAAAGAGGGCGGAGAACCCGACGAGCGGCAGGAGGTTCACCGCGATCCACAGCCCGGCGCCGAACACCAGCCCCTTGAGCCAGCCGCCCCCGGGGAGCCTGTGCTGGAGGTGGGCGTAGAGGTAGCCGACCAGCGCGCCCTCGGCGAGGATGAAGAGGCAGTAGACGAAGATGTCCCACCCGGTGAGACGGCCGAAGAGCTCGGGGTAGAGGTCGCTCAGGCGGGGGCCCAGGTCCAGGGCGGTGCGCAGGAAGAGCTGGGAGACGAGGCTCGCCGCGCCCCCCGCCAATCCGGCCACCACACCCCTGCCTACGGGAACCTTCATTCGAAAAAGGGCTCGTTCTCGAGCATCCGACCCGTGGCGGCGTCCACGGTGACCGTTTGTGTTTTGAACCCTGAAGCGCCGCGGACCGTGTAGGTCAACTCCCACACAGGTTTCACGCCGTCGGGGAACCCCCGGGCGCACAGGCGCAGGCGCTCACTCACCGGGGTTCCCTCGGAGAGGATGCCGACCGCCCCGCGGCTCGCCGAACGGCTCGCCGAAGCCATGCGGGCCGACTTGGCGGCGAAGTCCGAGTCTATGAAGAAATCACCGTCCCACGCGGGCGGCCCGCCGAGCGGCTCGCCGAACGGCTTGCCGAAGGGTGACTGACCGGGGAGGAGTTTTTCCGGTTCGCCGAGCGGGGTCAGCAGTCCGTCGGGCCCCAGGTGAACCCGGAAGACGGACGCGGCGACCGCCGAATAGAAGGTGTAGGTCCAGTCGGGGCAACGTCCGTCCCCGAACGTCGGCCCGTAATCCAGCCCCAGGGCCTCGCAGAGCATCCCGTCGGGCAGGTATGCAACGGCCACCGTCCGCGCCTCGGCCAGCCTCTCCGACGCCGAAGTCCCCACGGGAATCTCATCCCCCTGCCGCAGATTCCCGCAGGCGGCGAGGAGCAGAGCCGACCCGAGAAAGAGCGGGGCGTTTCGGCGAGCCGTCCGCCTCATCGGCTCGAGGCGTACCGTTCGGCGAGCCGTTCGACGAACCGACGGTAGCCGGGCGTCAGCTCCACCCCGCGCCGGGCCATCACCATCCCCGCCACTTCCAGGGCCTTGGCCGGCTCGTTGGCCTCGAAATCGCCGAAGGATCCCCAGGAGAAGGGCGGCACGTATCCGCCCACCGGCGGCGAGTTGAAGACGTTGGAGAAAGGGCCGATACAGACCCCGGTACCCACCAGGGTGCCGATGCCCAGCTTCACGTGGTCGCCCAGGAAGCAGCCCGCCTTGTCGAGGCCGGTGGGCACGCGACCTTCGGGACCGTGGGCCCGCACCTCCCCGTAGGTGTTCTTGAGGTCCGAGTTGGTCGTCCCGGCGCCCAGGTTCACCCACTCACCCACGTAGGAATGCCCGATGAAGCCGTAGTGGTGCTTGTTGACGTGATCGGCGAAAACGCTCGCCTCGACCTCGCCCGAGACGCGGCAGTTCTGACCGAAGGAGCATCCGGGTCGGATCTGGGCCGAGTCCACGATGGTTTTCGGTCCGATGTAGCAGGGTCCCTCGATCCGCGAGGGAGCGCGCAACTCGGCCCCGGTCGCCACCACCACGGGGCCTCCCGCGGTGGAGAAGACCACCCCTCGCTCGACTAGGGCGCCCTCTTCGATGAAGACCAGCGCCGGGTCACCCTGCACATCACCCTTCCATTTGGTTCTTCTCCGGGTGAGGACGGCGAAATCGCGGCGCAGCGCCTCGGCGTTCCTCTCGACGAGCTCCCAGGGACGGCGGAAAAGGCACGACGTCTCCGCCCCCCCTTTGGGCGGGCTCAGCCACTTGGACCGTTCGCCGGTCAGGAACCGCTCGATGAACCGGGGGTCCGAGGTGTGGATGTCGCCTAGGATTTCCTTCGCCTCGCCGGACTCCAGGCGGGCCCAGATCAGGCACCTCTCCTCCCCGACGGCGTAGACCTCCTCCACCCGCTTGCCCAGGGTGATTTTTTCCGCCAGGGTCTCCGGCTCGCACACCGCCCCGTTTACCAACAGGAGCGGCTCGTCGCCCAGGTCTTCGGGATTGAACAGCGGACCCGTGCAAATTTCGCGCAGCTCCGGCCGGGGCCACCAGGTGACGTTGGGCAGGGCCCTCTTTAAACGGTCCGAGAGCCTGCCCATACCCAAGGACAGGTCCCAGACCGGTCGAAGTTCGGTCAACGGAAAGAGCTTGCGCCAGCGGCAATCCTCAAAGACAACTACCCGCAAGGTGCGTCCTTTCGTCCATCGCTTGGTTTTTGAATTTTCCAATCGGCGAACTCGAGGGATCACGGGTAGTCGGAGGAAGAGGCTACTGAACTACGGTATCGGCGGCGATCCAGCAGTCGGCGTAACCGGAGTTGCGCGCCCGGTTGCGCAGGGTTTCGGCTTCCGCCCGGGTGCGGCAGTCGCCCGCCCGCACCTTCCAGTAACCATCCATATAACTCACGTAGACGGGTACTCCCAGGACGGATTCGGCCTCCCGGGCCATCTTCCGGGCGTTATCCTCG
This sequence comes from bacterium, assembly GCA_035528375.1. Lineage (NCBI taxonomy): Bacteria > bacterium. The sequence continues at coordinate 19,797 of DATKYS010000126.1, read as the reverse complement.
GAGACGCCCGCGAAGAGCTGCACACGGAATCCATCCGCCGTCGCTCTGACGGTACCCGTATTTTCGGGTACGGTGAAGGTCACCAGTTCGCCCTCGTCCACGGTATCGGCATCGGTGACTATCTCGCCCTCGATGACCGTGTCCGATATCACCTCGTCCTCCCCGTCATCCTCGGGTTGACAGCCGAGGAAGAAAACCAGAGCCAGAGGCAACACTAGCCAGAGGTTACGGAGCATCGAAACCTCCATGCGCGTGGCAGGGGACGACCTGTGAACGGTTTTTTTGTGTGTATACGAAACCCACGGGTATGAGTATAGCTCAGGAGCGGCTTTCCCACAAGAAAAGAGCTTTTTTTCGCAAGAAAAATATACTTCTCAGTTGTGCCGGGGGCGCCGGGAGAGGAGGATGCGGTCCCGGATTTCTTCCATCGTATCGGCCGTATTGACGATGGTTTCCAGAGTAACCTCGCGGACGATGTGGGCGATGGCCATCAGGGCCTTCAGGTGGAAGTTCCGCTCGTCGCGGCTGCCGGCCAGGACGAAGACGAAGTGCACCGGTCCCGTGTCGGCCCCGAAGTCTATCCCCTCCCGGCACCTGATGAGCATCACCGCGAAACAGCCCGCCCCGGGGCAGATGACGTGGGGGATGGCCAGCCCCGGGGAAATGGCCGTGGTGGATTCGGCCTCCCGCTCGTGCAACAGGCGGACGAGCTCGTCGGGCCGGAGGCCCAGCCGCTCGCAAAGGTGGTCGGCCACGATCCGGAAGAGCTCGTCCACGGTCACGCTCCGCGGCAGGTCCACCAAGGGGGCGCGTTGAATCAAGAGATCGAAGCGGTCGAAACGAATGTCGTCGCGTTCCTTGACTATCTGGAGCAGCTCTTTTTCCAACTGCTCCCGGCTCGTGGTCTCCTGGAGGTTGGGCGACACCAGACGCTCGGTGAGGGTGATGAGCGCCGAAGTGCTCCGTATGTGCAGCCGGGCGTAGAAGAAATACCATCCCAAACCCAGAACCAAGAGGCCCGCGAAGAGGAGCAGGGTCACGGTGCCCATCTCGGCGATCAAGAAAACGTAGACGACAATCGCCAGGATTTGCAGCACGGGGAAGAGGGGGGATTTGAACTTCGGTCGGTAATTCTTCACCTTGACCAGGCGCATGATGACTAAGCTCAGGTTCACCATGCAGAACGTGAACAGGAGGCTGGTGCTGGCGACCTTGATGAGCACCTCCAGGTCCAGGAAAATTATCGTGCCCGTCATGAACAGGCAGGTGACGACCAGGGCTGTGGTGGGGGTACTCCGCTTGGTGGAAATTTTTGCGAAGAGGCGGGGTAACAGGTGGTCTTGGCTCATCCCCAGGGGCACCCGGCTGGCCGCCATGATGCCGGCGTTGGCCGTGGTGATGAAGGCCAGTATCGCCGCCACGGCAAGGATTATCTCCCCGAATCCCCCCGCTATGACCAGGGCCCCGTCGGAGAGCGGGGTCAGCGAACCGGCCAGCGTGGCGGGCTCCACCAGGCCGCAGGTCACCGCCACGGCGAAGACCGACACGAACTCCACGGCGGCGAAGGCTAGGAACATGGACCGGGGGATGTTCCGTCCCGGGTTGTCAATCTCCTCCCCCATACTGGCCAGCTTGGTCAGGCCGCCGAAGCTGATGAAGACGAGCCCCGTCGTGGAGAAGAACTCCCGGAAACCGGTATTGAAGAACGGCTCGTACCGGGCGAGCCGGATGCCGGTGGAGCCGCCGACGATGTAGAAGCCCAGGATGGCCAACAGGCTCAGGGTGAGGACGACCTGGATCTTGCCGGCCACCTTGACCGACAGGAGGTTCAGGGCGGTGAAGAGGACCGCCCCGCTCACGGCGACCATCTTGAACCCGAGCTCGGAAATGCCGGGGAAGGCCAGCCTGGCGAAGGCCCCGATGCCGATGAGGGCGAAGGCGCTCTTCAGGGAGATGGAGAACCAGTCGGCCAGCCCGCCCATGGTCCCGGCCAGCCCGCCCAGGCCCCGGGTGATGAAGAAGTAGTTGCCGCCAGCCTTGGGCATGGCCGTGGCCAGCTCCGCCTTGGAGAGCATGGTGGGGATCATCAGGACGCCGGCCACGAGGTAGGCCAGAATCGAGGCGGGGCCGATCTTGGCGTAGGCGATGCCCGGCAAGACGAAGAGGCCCGAGGAGATCATCGCTCCGGCGGCGATGGCGAAGGCGTCCATGAGCGTCAGGCGGCGTTCCAGGGGCATGGGCCTCCTCAGATGAGGGCCAACAGGAATGCGGCCGCGGCGCCGACCACCGTGTTCAAAAAGTTTTCGATTTCATTCGAGAGCTTTCCCGAGGGGACCAGCGCCCCCAGGTAGCTCTCGAAGCTCCCGCCGATGAGCCCGGCCACGGGGGGGATCCAGACGTGATGCCAGGGAATCATCCCGATTGCCGCGGCCAGAAGGCCCACCAGCGCCGCCAGACCGAATCCGCCCAAAGTCCCCTGCCAGGAGACCGCGCCGGCCGTGCCCGGCTCCACCCGGCGGAAGGTGGTTATCAAAACCGGCTTCTTCCCGTAGAGCTGGCCGAGCTCGCTGGAGCCGGTGTCCAGGGTGGCCGTGGCCAGGGCGCCGACGAAGGCCGCGGTCAGGAGGGCGACGCCGCCGGGCCAGACCTCGCTGACCAGCAGAGCGGCGACGGCCAGGAGCGTCGCCAGGGCGCAGTTGGCCGCCACGTGCCGGCTCCCGCGCCGGCCACTAGCCTCCTGGGCCAGCCCGAGGGCTTCCTTTTTTTTATACCCCAGCCTGGTGACCAGGGTTCCCAGGGCGAAGAAGAAGGCCAGCACCACCCACCCGCGCCAGCCCAGGCCCAAAAAGACCAGCCAGCCTATCCCTAAGCCGCCGAGGAAACCGGAGAGGCTCACCCACCGGAGGATGAACGCCAGGAGGGCGAAGGGCAGGTGGATGTAGAGCGATTGGAGGAAGTTTTGCCAGAGCGTTTCGAGCATGGCCCGTCCGGTTCAGGGCTTTCGCCGGTTTATTGTTTTACCCACCTTGCCACGTAAAGGTCACTTTGACCATCGTTAATCCGGTTAAAAACTACATAGTGACCATTTATATCTAATTCCTTCTCTTCACCCTCATTGGACGTTACTCGATAATCTAAGAAATAATTCCAGATATCTCTCGTATCACCCCTATCCGTAACACACAGGGTACTAAGGGGATAGCTATTAAGATGTCCGTCATCTAAACGTAAAATCAAGTTATAGGTAAGAAATGTAAATTCCCAAATAGATGTGCTTACTCCTTCTCCTCTTATAAAAAACGACATATCTCCATAATTACTAACGTCATAGCCATCACAAATATAAACGGCGTACCTCGAATCATCATCCGAACCATCGGTATAGAGGACGTATATGTTTTGATTGCGTGAAATAACGAGAGCAAAGTTGTTCTCATTCCACATGTCATCCTCATCGCAGTAGTTGACGAAAAATGATTCAATGGGAGGACCGGAATCGCGGAGAAGCTCTACTTCTAATTCATCGTTCATGATGGCTATTACCACCGTCTGCCCCTCGCCATGGAGAGCAAAAGCGTAACCCTGTCCGTGACACCAAAACATGATTTTATCGAGCGTGGTGATTTCGTACCCCTCCGGCGCGGTGTATAGCTCGCTAATGGCACCGCTGTCCCAGTCGTAAAGGTAAATCGTTCGACCGTCGTGGTAGCAAATCTGGCTACCTTCCAGGGTTTCCGGGTCTCCCTCGGTGTACCAGAACGGGTCCCGGTTCGGCCCCGGGTCGTTCGTCAACCGCATCTCATCGCCGACGTTCTCCAACGGGGCGCTCGGAACCTCACACCCGAGCCAAGCGAGCCCGAGTACAAGGATGATGAAAACCTTATTCGATGTCATTTTTTGCTTCATCGTTCCCTCCTACCTTTTCAGCCCCAGGTGCAGGCCCCGGCCGTCGAGGCCCTCGGCGTCGTAGGACGGCTCCAGCCCCGCGGCCCTGAGCGCGCCGACGATTTCCTCCCGCTCGAAGAGCCCCATCTCGTGCCGCTCCACGCAGTGCTCGGTCCCACCGGGAGTGGCGACGAGGTAGTGCAGATCGAAGTACGACAGCCGCCCCTCGGAGAAGCTGGTGCTCGCCCGCGCGATTTTCAGCTCCGGCTCGTCCACGGTCAACAGGTGGACGGTGCCCTGCCTCCACGTCGCCGGGGTGAACCAGGGCTCGAGGGCCAGCACACCGTCCGGAACCAGGTGGCGCGCCATGCAGCCCACCGCCCGGTGCAGCGCGTCCCCGGTCACCACGTAGCCGATGGAGCTGAAGAGGCAGGTCACCACGTCGAAGCGGCGGCCGAGCTCGAAGTCGGTCATGTCCGCCTCGTGGAAGGCCACCCCGGGCAGTTTCTTCCGCGCGGCCTCCAACATGACGGCCGAGAGGTCCAGCCCCTCGACCTCGTAATGCCCGCGCAGATGGACCACGTGGGCTCCCGTGCCGCAGGCCACGTCCAGGAGCCGCCCGCCGGGTTTCGGTCGGAGCCCGCGGATGAAACCCAGCAGCCGCTCCGCCTCGGCTTGGTAGTCCTTGAAGGCGTAGATTTTATCGTAGAACCTGGCGGTTACGTCGTACACGCCACCCTCTAAACCTTCCGTAGTTTCAATTCGGCTAGCTCCCCGGCCCCGTCTTTCTGCTTTTTTCCCGCTCAGCCATCGCTGTGCACGTTCGACCGGCGCCGGAGGTGGCTCACCAGGCAGGTTACGTCGGGCGGGTTCACCCCGGGCAGGGAGCCCGCCTCGGCCACCGACCGGGGTCGGTTTTTTTCCAGCCGTTCCGCCGCCTCCCGCCTGAGCCCCAGGACGCGCCGGTAGTCCAGCCCCTCGGGGATGACGAGGCGCCCGAGGGCGGTCCGCCGCTCCGATGAGTCCCGTTCCTTCTCCAGGTACCCGGCGTAGCGGACGTCCACCAGCGCCACCTCCAGCGCCTCCGCCGCCAGGCCGCCCGTTTCCAGGTCGAAGACGAGGTCCCGCGGCAGCGAGTCGTCGCCCAGAGTCAGCTCCCGAATGCGGGCGGTGCAGCCCTCCCCGCCGCGGAGGATGAGCTCGGCCGCAGTCGCGCCATCCAATCCGACGAGTCCGAACCGCTCCACGTCGGCCCTCTTCAACCGGCGCGTCCCGGCCCAGCGTACCAGCTCGTCCCGCCAGCGGTATTTTAACGCGGTCCGACGCGCCGCCGGTTTGTCCACCAGACCCAGCTCCGCCCCCAAGGCCGTCAGGCGCTCGTCGGCGTTATCGGAGCGCAGGAGCAGCCGGTGCTCCGCCCGGGCGGTGAAGATGCGGTACGGCTCCGACCCCCAGCGGTGGACGAGGTCGTCCACCAGTACGCCGATGTAGGCCTGGTCCCGTCGCAGGAGGAAGGGCCCCCGGCCGTCCAGGGCGAGAACGGCGTTCACCCCGGCGACGAGCCCCTGGGCCGCCGCCTCCTCGTACCCCGAGCTGCCGCAGGCCTGCCCCGCCGCGTAGAGCCCCTCCACGCCTTCCACCGCCAGGCTCCCGCGGAGCTGATTCGGCTCGACGCAGTCGTACACCACGGCGTAACCGGGGCGGGTAATCAGCGCCCGCTCCAGGCCGGGGATGGCGGCCAGTACGCGCGTCTGCACGTCGTAGGGCAGGCTGGTGGCCAGCCCGGCCACGTAATACTCGTCACCGTCCGCGCCCGTGGGCTCCAGGAAGAGCTGGTGGGATTCGCGGTGCGGGAAGCGGACCACCTTGTCCTCGATGGAGGGGCAGTAACGGGGCCCGACACCCTGGATGAGACCGCTGAAGAGCGGGCTGCGGTCGAGCCCGGCGCGAATCGCCCCGTGCGCCGCTTCGCCGGTGTACGTGACGTAGCAGGGGAGAAAAGGTCCCGGCGGCGGGGGACCGGTGAAGCTGAAGCGCGGCGGTGGGTCGTCGGGGTCCTGACGGGCCAGACAATCGGTGTCCACCGTGGCGGCGTCCAGGCGTGGCGAGGTGCCGGTCTTCAGCCGCACCAGACGAACTCCGGCCTTTACGAGACTCCGGGAGAGGGCCTCCGCGGGGCGGGCGTTGTCCCGGCCGCCGGGGAAGCTGTCGAGCCCGACGAATATCTCCCCCCCGAGGAAGGTTCCGGTACAGAGAACCACCGCCGGAGCCAGGAGTTCGACGCCCGACTCAAGCCGGACGCCCCGGACCGACTCGCCGTCGGTCAACAGCTCCGCGACGTGGCCCTGGAAGGGTCGGACGCCGGGGGTGGAGAAGAGCAGGTTCCGGGCGGCCTTCCGGTACAAGCGCCGGTCGCACTGGGCCCTCGGCGCCCGGACGGCGGCCCCCCGGCTGGTGTTGAGCATCCGGGTGCCCACGCTGGAGCCGTCGGCCAGTCGGCCCATCGCGCCGCCCAGGGAGTCTATCTCCCGGACGAGGTGCCCCTTCCCGACGCCGCCCACGCTGGGATTGCAGGGCATACCCGCCACGTCCTCCAGGTCGGTGTTGACCAGAAGGACCCGGGCGCCCAGACGGGCCGCGGCCAGGGCGGCCTCGACGCCGGCGTGCCCCGCGCCCACGACGATGATGTCGGCTTTGTCCACGTCGTCCGAATTTTAACACACGGCCGCGGGTACGGACGACCGCCTTCGGAACCCAAGCCGGGCCGGGTTCCCCGTAAAAAAAGAGGAGCCTGTCGGCTCCTCACGACGGACGAATCACTACGGACTAGCGCGCGACCACCAGGCGGCGGGTCAGGCTGCCGTCGGGGGTCGTCAAGGTGTAGAGGTACACTCCGTCGGCGCGGTCAGAGGCATCCCACACGCAGGCGTGCGGACCGGCCTCCAGCTCGCCGTCAACGATGGTATCCACCAGCCGCCCGGACAGGTCGTACACCGAGATCTCCACCGGGCCCGCCTCGGCCAGCGCGAAGCGGATGGTCGTCGTTCCCGCGACCGGGCTGGGGAAGTTCTGCTCCAGCTTCATCGAGCGGGAGCCGGAATCGGCGGGGTCAACCGTGACCGGCCCGTAGCGCACCTCCACCCCGACCGGGTCAACCAAGCCCAGGTAGTACTCCCCGCCCGCGGCGTCGCGGTCCAGGTAGCTCACCGCGGCGGAATCCAGGGTCGAGGTGTTCAACCGCTCCGTCCCCCGGTAAACGTTGTAGCCGGCGATGTCGCCCTCTGCCCGCCAAGTCAGGAGCACCCCCTCGTCCACCGCCCGGCCGGCGAGGTCGGCCACATCGGCCCCCACGTCGGTTATCCACGCGCTGTAGGTGTAGGTGCCGACGCGGGTCCACATGCTCGATTCGTTGTCGTCGGGATCCAGGTTGCCGTCGCCGTACTGGGTGATGAGCATGGCGATCTTCAGGTAGGGCGACCAGTCGCTGATGACGATAGAGCCGTAGTTGTACTCGTTGTCCACGTTCATCTCCCAGACGTCGGGCTCGCCCAAGTCACGCCGGACGCCCAGCACGGAGACCATCCACACGCGGTGCTCGTCACCGACCTCGTTCTGGCCGTCGAAGGAGATGGCGAACATCTCGTGCTCGGTGTTGGTGGAGAACCAGATGAGGTTCGTCGCCATCTTCTGGGGCAACCGGGCGTCGGGCACCGAGACGTCCTCCAGGGGGTATTCGCTCACCTGATGGCTCCAGGCGTGGGCAAGGTTGGTGGTGATGGGCACCGGCCAGTGATAGTCGTCCGTGTAGGTCCCGGTGAACACGCGCCAGATGCCGAACAGGTGGAAGGCGTCGGCCAGGTTCGTTCCCTCGTCGGCCAACTGGTCCGCGAGCGTCTCGTAGATGCTCGGGTCGTTGTATGGGTTGGTTTGGATGCTGTCCCGGTACATGTCGTCGTACCAGTAGCCGTCCTCGTCGAAGTAGTTGATTTCCAGGAACTTGTACCAAATCCACGCCCCGTACATCCACAGGCCCGAGGAGAAGACGAGGGTATGGTAGGGGTTGCCCTGGAAGTCGCCGATGATGCTGTAGTCGTGGCCGGAGCCGGGGTAGACGACGTCCTCGTGGTAGACGGCGCCCGCCTCCATCATCCTTTCCTCGGCCGCGTCCGCGCCGTACTGAATCGCGTGGGCCAGTTCGTGGCACACCGTCGAACGGTACAGGCTGTCCGACAGGTTGATGTCCACGGCGATCCAAGTTGTGTAGTCGTAGCGGGGCGTGGGAGTGTAGGGGAACTCGGCCGAGGTGTAGCCCAACACGTTGCCGCCGATGTCCTCCAGGTAGTAATCGTAGTCGTTGCTCCCGCCCATGCCCAGGTCGGGCGGCGGCGCCCACAGCCGGTCGGGGTTGTCGGCGTCCGTCTCGAAGTGCCAGGAGTAGTTGAGGTAACCCAGCCCCTTGTCCACGTAATCCTCCTGCCCGCTCTGGAACCAGTGGAAGCGGATGGGGTACTGGCTGGACTGACGATAACCCGACTGCGGCGGACGGTACATGTAGCTGGAGATGTCCTGTTGCTGGGCCGGAGAAAGCTCATCGAGGTGGTCCACCACGTACCAGAGGTAGGGCGTGTACGAGGGTATGACCACGTCCTCGGTGTTCAGGTACTCCGCCGGCAGCTCGTCGTAGGCTCGGATGTACTTCACGAGGTAGAGGAGCTCCTCGTAACGGGCGAGCTTCCCCGCCTCGAAATCAGCGATGATCCTGTCGGGGGGGAGGGCTTCCGCGAAGGCGCTCACCGTGGCGAGGATCAAGAGTAACGCAACCAGGCGCATCGTGCCTCCTTAAACTGCTATCCCTTGGTCAAGTGCGAAGTTACACTGGATATTAATAATACGAATAGTGAGAAGGAAAATACGTTCTTGTGCATAAGGAGTATAGCATAAAAAAGCTCGGTGAAGGGGGTGAAGGGAAATTAATTTCCTATAATCCGAGCGATTTATGTGATTAATGGCCTCCGCTCAACGCCCATGCGTTTGATGTTATAATCGCTTGCGAAAGATAAGCGTATCGCATCAACCCGGGAACGAGGTGGTCGGATGAGCCTGATACCCATCGTCATCGAGCAGTCGGGGCGCACCGAGCGGGCCTACGACATCTACTCGCGCCTCCTGCGCGAGCGGATTATCTTCCTCGGAACCCCCATAGACGACAACGTGGCCAACCTGGTCATCGCCCAGCTTCTGTTCCTGGAGCAGGACGACTCGACCAAGGACATCTCGCTCTACGTGAACTCGCCCGGGGGGTTCATCACCTCGGGGCTGGCCATCTACGACACCATGCAGTTCATCCGGCCCGACGTGGCCACCTACGTCATCGGGCAGGCGGCGAGCATGGCCGCGGTGCTGGCGGCCGGGGGGACCAAGGGCAAGCGCTACGCCCTGCCCAACTCGACCCTTTTGATCCACCAGCCCATGGGCGGCTACGAGGGCCAGGCGTCGGACATCGAGATTCACGCCAAGGAGGTCCAGCGCCTCAAGACCCGCCTGATAGAGATACTGGCCCGGCATACCGGCCAGACCGTGAAGAAAATCATGGGCGACTCGGACCGGGACAACTTCATCCCCGCCGACGAGGCGGTCAAGTACGGTCTGGTGGACAAGATTCTGGAGCGCCGGGAGATATAAAGCAATGTAGGGGCGGGGCTCCGTCCCCGCCCGAAAAGGCCGATGGTTATCATTCGCGGGCGGCCACAGAGGACTCGTCCTACGGGCCGCCCCTACGGAAAATAACCGTAGTGGGTTATTCCCCCGTGGGAGAAACCGCCGATGGACACGGATAAAGAGCTCCGGTGCAGCTTCTGCGGACGGACTCAGGCCGAGGTGGGTCGTCTCATCCTGGGGCCCAACGCCAACATCTGCAACGAGTGCGTCGAGATTTCGGCCGACGCGCTCCGGCGCACCCCCGCCGATCTGAAGGAAACCCTGAAAGAGGTTCCGAATCCCAAAGAGATTCGGGCACGCCTGGACAATTACGTCATCGGCCACGACCGGGTGAAGAAAATCCTCGCCGTGGCCGTGTACAACCACTACCGGCGCATCGCCCACAACTTGGGCGAGCCCCTGGACGCCTCGGATGTCGAGCTGGAGAAGTCGAATATCCTCCTCGTCGGCCCCACGGGGACGGGCAAGACGCTCCTGGCGAAGACCCTGGCCCGGGTGCTCGACGTTCCCTTCGCCCTCACCGACGCCACCACCCTCACCGAGGCGGGCTACGTGGGCGAGGACGTGGAGAACATCGTGCTGAAACTTTTACAGATGGCCGACTACGACCTCGAGCGGGCCCAGCGCGGCATCATTTACATAGACGAGATAGACAAAATCGGGCGCAAGGCCGACAACCCCTCGATAACCCGGGACGTCTCCGGCGAGGGTGTTCAGCAGGCGCTCCTGAAAATCATCGAGGGGACCGAGGCCGCGGTGCCGCCCCAGGGTGGGCGCAAGCACCCCCAGCAGGAGTACATCCGCGTGGATACGACGGACATCCTCTTCATCTGCGGGGGGATGTTCGACGGCCTGGACGACATCGTGGGTCGGAGGGTGGGCCAGCAGATCCTGGGCTTCACCGAGACCCCGAAGGAGGACCGTCGGGAGGTCGTCCGGGGGGCCCGCATCGAGCCCGAGGACCTGATAAAGTACGGCCTGATCCCGGAGCTGGTGGGCCGGCTGCCGGTGGTGGCCAGGCTGGACCCGCTCACCGAGGACCAGCTCGTGGCCATCCTCACCGAGCCCAAGAACGCCCTCGTCCGGCAGTACCAGAAGCTCTTCGAGCTGGACGACGTCCGGCTCACCTTCACCCCCGCGGCGCTCAAGGAGGTGGCCGCCGAGGCGCTCGGACGCAAGGTGGGCGCCCGCGGACTGCGCGCCATCCTCGAGGAGGTCATGCTCGATGCCTTCTACGAGCTGCCCGCCCCGGTGGAGGAGGTAAAAATCACCCCCCGCATCATCCGCGAACGGCTGAATCCCGTGAAGGAGGCCCAACGGCGTCCGGCTGGGATGAAACAGGCGTCGGCCTCGCCCAACGAAGCGGCCTAGAGAGGGGATCTGAAATGAGCGAGAAACCTCTAAGAGGATGGGCTTCGCGGCTTATCCTTTGCTTTACCATCATCCTCGCTTTTCCGTGGGGCTTTGACGTCAACGCCGCGGAGAGGATTCCCTTTCCCGTCAAGCCGGTGACGATCGCGCGAGTGATTGACGGCGACACCTTTGCAATAGAAGCCTTACCTGGTATCGCTACAGATGCTAATAATCCTGATGAGTGCAAGTACCGTGTAAGGCTTATCGGCTTGGACACACCGGAACGCGGACGACTCGGTTACGAGGAGGCGAAACAGGAGTTGGAGAAACTGCTGCCGCCAGAAACCCTGGTCTTGTTGACGCCGGACCTGGACGAACGGGACGGCGCCAGCCCTTGGCGCTGGCTGGCCTACGTCGGAACGGATGACGGCAAAGACGTCGGCGCCGAGATGGTCCGCTCCGGTTGGGCCGTGGCTTGGCGTTATCTGCCCAACTGCGCCCGCCACGACTATTATCGGAGCCTGATGTACGATGCGTTTACTGAGGAACGCGGGCTTTTCGATCCCGAACTGACCGACGACGACGGGCTTTCGGCGGTCTACGTGGCCAGCGACGACGAGGACTGCTATCATCGTCCCGGTTGCGGTCATACGGAACGAATCAAGCTCCGGAACATCGTCTGCGTTCTCAAAGCTCAGGACTTTGTGACGGCGGGGAAGGTGGCTTGTAAACACTGCCTGAATCCCGAGGAGGTCGTCTGGGACTAAAAAGTGGACGGCGAGGCGGGTTGGATGTTTTAAACCAACCGGGCGGGGTGAATCCCCGCCCTTTCTGATACGGGTGGAGGGTTGCCAGCGTCGTCAAGGTCGGTTAGGATATGGGCGTTTGAGCGCCCCTGGGAGGTGGACGATGAGACTTCTGGTGATAAACGGCTCGCCCCACGCCGCCGGGGGGAACACGGCGGGCCTCACCGCCGAGCTCACGAAGCCCTGGCGCGAGGCGGACGGCGAGGTGGTCGAGCGGTACGTCGCCCGGATGGACGTCCGCCCCTGCAACGCCACGGCCCTGTGCCTGGCCGGGGAGCCGTGTCCCATAAAGGACGACGTGGCCGCGCTCCACGCGGAAATGCGCTCCGCCGACGCCCTGGTGCTCGCCGGCCCCGTTTTCATTTTCAGCGTCACCGCCCAGCTTAAGGCTTTCCTCGACCGCTCCATGGCGCTCCTGCACCGGCCGGAGATGACCGGGAAGCACGCCGTGGCGGTGGCCACCTCCGCCGGGATGGGGGAGCAGGAGGTGGCCCGCTACCTGGGCACCTGCTGCGAAATGCTGGGGTACGACCTCGTCGGCGAGCTGGCGGGGGTTTTCATGGTTTACTCCCGGCCCAACGACGGCGAGGCGCTCTTTGCGAGAGCCCGGCGGTTGGGGGAGGAACTGGTTCTGGCGGTCCGGGAGAAGCGGAAGTACCCCAAGCTGGGGCTCCACGCGGCCCAGCACCGATTCCTGCGCGATTTGATCCAGCGCAACCGCAAGCTCTTTAAGGGTGACCACGCCTACTGGCAGGAGCGGGGCTGGCTGGAGACCCGCTGGCCCCCGAAGGGCGAGTACTGATTCGCTTCGGGAAGGAGTAAGGTGGACCGAGCAACGCACACGGAGACTCGCGCGCTCCCCCGGCCGTTGAATTACGCCCTCCCGGCGCTCCTGGCCGTGGGGGCGCTGACGGCGAGCGCCTGGCTGGCCTTCCCCCACCCCTTCACCCCCACGCCGGTGCCGGTGACCTGGCAGGTGCTGGTGGTGCTGGTCCTGGGACTGGCGACCCCCTCCTGGCTCGCGCTCTCGTCGGTGGGGGCGTACCTGGCGCTGGGGCTCACCGGGGCGCCGGTCTTCGCCTGGGGGGCGAACGGCTGGATCGCCTTCGCCGGGCCGTCCGGGGGGTATCTGGTCGGCTTCCTCGCCGCCGCCGGGGTGATGGGCCTGGTCAAAGATAAACTGGGCGATAAGCTCCCCGCCCTCATTTTGAACGGCCTGGCGGGCATCGCCACCATCTACCTCTTCGGGTACGTCTGGCTGGCGGTGTGGATCGGGGACGCCGGGGCCGCCTTTTCGGCCGGAGTCCTGCCCTTCGTCGCCCCGGACCTCTTGAAGCTGGCCGGCGCGGTGTCCGTCGCCCACCTCCGGCACCGGCTTAAAATCCCACGAAATGACGCTTGACAGCGACCCGCGGGCTCCCTAAACTAGCCCTGCCTTTTTACAAAAAATCGGGGATCCGATGAAAAAAACCGCGCTCAACGCCATCCACCACGAGCTCGGCGGCCAGATGATCGAGTTCGCCGGCTACGAGCTGCCCGTCCAGTACACCTCCATCAACGAGGAGCACCGCACCGTCCGCGCCAAGGTGGGCCTCTTCGACCTGACCCACATGGGCGAGTTCTGGTACGAGGGCCCGGGCGCCCTCGCCTTCGTCAACCGCCTGGTGACCAACGACGTGGCCGCCGCCAAAGACGGCCAGGTCCTCTACACCCCGATGTGCTATCCCGACGGCGGCATCGTGGACGACCTCCTGGTCTATCGCTTCGGCGAGGAGCGGATACTGACCGTGGTGAACGGGGCCTGCGTGGACAAGGACTGGGAGTGGGTCACCCAACACGCCCCCAAGGGGCTCAAGGTTACAAACAAGAGCGACGAGACCACCCTCATCGCCGTCCAGGGCCCCCTGGCCGAGGAGGTGGTCCGGTCGGTGACCGACATCCCCCTGGAGCCCATCGGCTTCTACGAGTTCGCCGTGGGGACGGTCGCCGGGGTGAAGGACCTGCTTCTCTCGCGCACCGGTTACACCGGCGAGGACGGCTTCGAAATCTACATCCCCAACGCGCACGCCGTGACCGTCTGGCGCGCCCTGTGGCCGAAAACGGAGGAGCTTGGGGGCAGGCCCATCGGCCTGGGCGCCCGCGACACCCTCCGCCTCGAGATGAAGTACTGCCTCTACGGCAACGACATTGACAAGACCACCAACCCCCTCGAGGCGGGGCTGGCCTGGACGGTGAAACTGGAGAAGGACGACTTCATCGGCCGCGACGCCCTGGTCAAGATTAAAGAGGCCAAACCCGGCCGCCGCCTCGTCTGCTTCGAGATGATCGAGCGCGGCATCGCCCGGCAGCACGCCAAGTGCTTAGACGGCGACAAAGAGATCGGCGAGGTAACCTCGGGGACGATGTCGCCCTCCCTGGGCAAGGCGATAGGTCTGGCCTATCTCGCGTCGTCACACCGCGCGCCGGGCTCCGAGCTCTCCGTGGACATCCGGGAAAAATCCCGTCGGGCCGTCGTGGTCAAGCCACCCTTCTACAAGGACGGAACCCGCAAGTAGCGGGCGGCATTGGTGCGTGAACCGATATTCCGACCCGCCGTACCGCGGCGGGCCGTCGAAGGAGGAAGTCAGAGTGTCCTACCCCGATGACAGGAAGTACACCGATACCCACGAATGGGTGATCTTCGACCCGGAAGAGGCGACGATCGGCATCACCGATTACGCCGCCCATCAACTGGGCGAGCTCGTCTACCTCGAGCTGCCCGACGTGGGTGACCGGATCGAGGCGGGAGGCGAGTGCGGCGTCGTGGAGAGCGTCAAGGCCGCCAACGACATCATCGCCCCCATCTCCGGCGAGGTGACCGAGATCAACATGGCGGCCGTGGAAGAGCCCAAGAAGGTCAACGACGACCCGCACGGGAGCGGATGGCTGATTAAGGTCAAGCCGGACGACCCGGCGGAGATGGACGACCTCAACGATGTCGCCGCTTACGAGGAGCTCCTCGGAGAGGAATAAACCCCGCCCATGCGCAGACTCATCCCCCTCATCCCGGCGCTCGTCCTCCCGGTGTTCTCGGGCTGCGGCGAAGACTCGCAGCCCATCTCCGAGCACGCGGAGCTGACCCCGGATCAGGCCCACGTGGTCACCAAGGGTTTCACCTGGAAGCTGGTGGGCCCCGAGGCCGGACTCCCAGCGGAGGGGCTCGTCTCCGTCGCGCTGACCCCGGAGGGGCTGTGGGTCGTCGGGGGCGGTCGCCTGATAAAACGCCAGGAGGGGCGCTACGTCGCGGTGGAAGACCCGCTGCTGCCACCGAACCTGAGCCGGGTGGTCTTTACCGACGGGGTGCTCTGGGCGCTGGGTGACGGGGCGGTCTATTCGTCGGACATCGGCCACCGCTGGACCGCGGCGGGCCTGCCCGCCAGGGACGGCGGCTGGGTCTGCCACGGCGCCGCCAGCCTCACCGGCGAGGCTTACATCGCCACCGACCAGGGGCTCCTGCATTCCTCCGCCTTCGACCCGACCCGCTCGGTCACCTTTACCCAGCTCGACCCGCTGATGGGGAAGGAGAGCGGTTATCGGACGGTCTCCGACGTCACCATCACGGAGAGCTCCGTCTGGGCCGTCTCCCCGGACAAGCGGGGCTATCTGGCCCAGTACCTGCGCGAGAGGGACGAGTGGATCATCCGCGCCAGCTACGACCCCTTCCGCCGCGTGGCCGCCTCGGGCGACTACGTCTGGGTATCCACGGACGGTCTCGGGCTCTGGCGCTCCACCGACGGCGGGGAGACATTCAACGAGGTGATGAACGGCGGCGCCTGGGACCGGGTCAACGGCATCGGAATGGGCGAGGGCTCCATCTGGGCCGCCTCCGAGGGGGGCGCAATCTACTACGTCTTCGCCACCAACGTCTGGGAGCACCACGGCGTCCAGGAGGGACTGTTGGACCCGGTGATGCTGGACTGCGCATACGACGAGACGGCCAACACGGTGTACTTCGCCACCGCCTCGGGTCTGGCCGTGGGGACGAAGGAGGGACCCGCTCCGGCTCCGCCGGAAACCATCGAACGGAGGCCGGGCGACGATTTGGAATCCGAGTGATGCGCCGTATCGGCTGGCAACCCGCTCCGGCGGGTTTTTTTACGCCCCGCCCCGGACCCCGGCGCAAGGCGCGCGACCGGGGCCACGACGTCCGGGCCGCCATCGGATTGGAGGGAGCCGATGGTGTCTGGTTCGCACCGTGCCGCTGCCACACGAATAGATGGGGTCCGAAACCGGACCCTGTTTTCGTTTATAATTGAGCCATGCGGGAGTACGTCAACGACGCGAACGGAGTGGTTTGCACGATAGACTACGACTACCGCGGGTGGGGCGGGTACGAGCTGGGGTGGCACCTGAAGGACCACCTGGGCTCGACGGTGGCCGTGGTGGCCCAGCCGGTGCTCTCCGTGCCGCCTGAGGTGCCGCTCAAGCCCGGTCAGCGGATTCTGTGGACGGGGAGTTACGAGTCCTTCGGCCGGCCGGACAGCAACGTCCCGGTGTGCCCCGGCGCGTGGGAGAACCCCATCCAGTTCACGGGGTACTATTCGGACGGGGACGTTTTCGAGCACTACTACGCCCAGGCGCGGTACTACGACCCGTACACGGGGCGGTTCCTCTCCCGCGACCCGGCGGACTTCGAGTACGACAAAAGCCCGATAGCTATTAACCGCTACCCGTACGCGGGGAATAATCCGATACGGTTTGTAGACCCTAACGGCAAGTTTTTCTGGTCGTGGTTCCTCGGGTTGAACCCGTTAAGCATTTTCCTCGACGCGATGACTGGCATGGTTATTGGCGGAGTCGCATCATTATTCAATGAGAATATTGACTTTGGTGAAGGTTTGATGTCAGGGTTTCTTGCAGGTTTAGTTACGGGAGCTACTAATCAGATCATGTTACTTACAGGTGGCTTTTCATCAAGTTTATTCTCACTTCAAGAATTTTCCTGGAATTCATTCAGCAACTATTCATCTATTATTATGAACAGTCTGCAAAACTGCAATCTTACCATGCGCAACCCTTCCTTCAGCGGTTTAGAAGGTGCTTTACCGATGTTTATTCATCATGGTATAGCGGGCCTTGGCCTTTCAGCTGCTGGAAATGTTTTTGGGATGTTTGCTAATACCGCTAATCCTGGTTGGGGCGCCTTTTGGACAGGATTTCAGATAAGCTTTGATGTGGTTGGTTTTGCACTACAATATGATGACTTTACGCAGCACTTCTTCCAGTTATATGAACCCAAGTACGAATCTCCAATTCATAAATTGGGTGAGTAATTTTGTTAAACTAAAGGTACACTATGAAATACAGCGTCTTTTTCATACTAATAGGATTAATTGTGCAGATTGTATCTGCGGGATTCAGCCTTACTGTTCCGATAGGGTTTACCGGACGGTTGCATTTTGGTGACAATGTAGATGAGGACAAATTTTATATAACCAACTATATCGGTTTAGAATGTAGAGTGGGCAACGAAGATGAATATGCAATCGGTGAGTTTACATTCAATTGTCCACTGTTTCTGCTTTATGCCATTAATCCTGTTGATGAAAATTTACAAATAGATTTCCATGGGATATACGCTAAGTGTTCTTTTCAAAAGGTGCTTGCCGATTGTGATTGGTTTAGATATTCTCTAGGACCTTCTATCTCATCAATCAACGTTGATGGGTATTACAATGAAATTAGTTTTACTGGATTTGGTATAATGAATGAGTTAATATTTTTCAATAACTTTATTCTTGGTGCAGGTTTGCTAACGGATGCATCAAGTTTATACTATACTGCTTATATAGGAGCTACGAATTATTTCAGCAACCAGGATCAAGGTCTTTTACCAGGTGGTTTAGTTACAATATCATATGATTATATAGACGGTTATTCATTTTTAACCATCGGTGTTTCTGTAGGTATCACATTCTAAAAATTTTAAGTTACACTTCGGGTGATCATCGGGGGCTGCAAGTTTATCCTGCAGCTTTATGAGGTAACCGCCATTGACCTCTACTTGCTGATGGTTATGATAAGGGGGATGGTTACCGACCTCATTCGTTTAGTGGTCACACAATCCACCAGTGTTGGTATACAGCGATTCCCCGTGCCGCTGAAAATAAGGCGGGGCTTGTGCCCCGCTTTTTTGATCCCCCACACGTTGCCACTACAGGACGCTTTAATAAAGCCCACTCGATATAAATTTACATCTCGTTGGCAGTCGGCTACTCGCCCTCTCTTTTGTCCAGCTGCTCCTGGGCCTGGAACCTCACCAATTTTTCCGGGTCGTTCTCCGCGGCGTCGCGGATGAGCTCCCACACCTCCGGGTCGTCGAGATAGGAAAGATAGGTAAGCGCTAAATAGCGGAGGGGGTTCTCTTTGTCATTTAAGCATTCCAGCCAGTAGTCCCGCGCCCGGGGGTCGTTCCAGAAGGCCAGGACCCCCCAGGCGTAATACCGCCGGTCCCGGTTCCCGGTCTCGTCGAAGGCTATGCGCTCTATGACCGCTCGGACCTCGTCGTCGGTGAACGAACGCAGCCCTTCGAAGGGGGCTTCCGATGTGCTGAAGCGCGGCTCCTCCTCGTCTATGATGGACAGGAAAAACTCCCGTGCCTCGGGGTCCCCGTGCTCGGTGCGCAGCAGCCAGGCGTTGCGGACCTCGTTCGCCCGGCCGCCGAGCTCACAGACCTCCCGGATGACCTCCCAGCCCCGCGGGTCGTCGTACTTTGCCAGGTTGGCAATCATCGAGTACGTCACGTGACTGATAATCCGGCCGTCCCACAGGTCGTAGTAGTAGTCGAAGGCTCGGGGGTCTCCCCAGTCGGCCAGGCGCTTTCCCGCCGCGTCGCGGATCTGGCTATTCGGGCTCTCCAGTTGAGGGGCGATTATATCCGCGGCGTCGGGGCCCAGGAGGTCCGCAATCCACCCGATGGCGGCGAGCTTTACCTCGAAGCCGGGGTCGTTGACCGCTGCGGCGACGATGTCCACACCTTCATCCCCCAGGAACTCGGGGGCCGCCTTGACCGCGTGATACCGCACTCCGGCCTCCGGGCTCTCCAGCCCCTCGCGGATCAACTCCACGACGCCGGGCTGTCCCGTGGTGAGGGCCAGGCCGTAGGCCGTTTCGCGGGACTCCTCCACGGGGTCGTTGTGGTAGATGTCGAGCAGAATCGGGTGGGCGGTCTCCGGCGCAACCCGGGTCAGCTTCCGCATGAGGGCGGCGTAGCTGCGGTTGAAGTTGCTATACTCGTAGTCGTTGGATGAAGAGGAAGTGGCGTTCTCCGGCAGGAACATCGGGTGCGAACCGTCCACCCGCGGGCCGTATTCCGCCTCGATTCTACGGGCCAGGACGGCCGCGGCGCCCTCGTCGTACCCGTCGGGCACGAGGTGGAGGATGTAACTCAACGTCCACGGGTCGCCCTCGTTCTCCAACAGGGGAAGGAGGCGCTCCAGCGGAATCGGCCTGTTTATATCCTCCAGCCCGATGTAGGCCTGCAACCTCTGCTCCGGGTCGTCCTCGGTGGGCAGGTAGTCCAGGATGGCGGCGATCGGCGATATTGACGGAGACGACAAAGCTGAGTTGGTCTTTACTGCAGGGGACAAAATAGTTGCCCTTGAGTTGGACGGCGACGCCAATGACATAGAGTGGGGGCAGTACCACTACGACGCAGGGCATACAAACGCTCCTTGAGCCAGGTTTCGTCAACAGGATGCAGGCTGGAGGGATTGCATCCCTCCAGTACTTGTTTTGGTGGGATTTTTGTACTATCTTATGGGTGTGGTGAGTGATTAGGAATTGAATCACGATGCGCTTCAAACTGATAAGCCTAGGTATTCTCTTCCTCGTTTCTTCTTCATCTGCCGTTTACTGGTCGGACATTATCTATGTTCTAGATAGTGAGCATGATGATGAAGATGTGGTAGCATCGTACAACTTTGCTGATAATAATCTATTCCTGGTTTGGCGTAGCAGTTGGCCCATGGAATATCTGGATGTCAGCTACGCGCAG
>DATKYS010000125.1 GCA_035528375.1 bacterium | reverse complement strand
TCATCACAGTGAGGCGCGGTCCGTGGGCCTGTCCCCTCCCCCCTCTGGGGGGAAGCTCGCCTACGGGCTAGGGTGAGGGGTAGTACGCGGCGGCCCGCGGAGGGGCCGCCCTACGTCATCGCAAGCCGCCACGGGTCGGTGAAAGGTTTAAACGGCGGCCGATCCGCCCTTATTCCTTGCGTGTCGGGGGGGACTTACATAAAATGGGGCGAACCGCGACCCGATACGCCGATGGACTCTGAGCACATCGCCGCGATGAACGCCAACCTCGCGCGCCTGTTCCGCGCGGGGCTCCGGGTGACGTTCGGGTCCCCCCGCCGCCTCGCCTTCGCCCTGCGGACGCTCCTGGCCCAAAAGCTGGCCGTCCGTCGCCGGGCACGGTGGGAAAGAATGGGCGTTCACGTCCCGCCCTACCTCATCGTCAGCGTCACCGCCCGCTGCAACCTCCGCTGCCGGGGGTGCTACGCACGGGCCCACGGGCGCTCGCCGGACGGTGAGCTGCCCCTGGCGCGCCTGGGCGAGATTCTGGCCGAGGCCGAGGACCTCGGCTCTTCGGTGGTCTTTTTGGCCGGGGGTGAGCCATTTCTGCGCCCCGGCATCCTGGACTTGACTGGAGAGCGCCGCCGCACACTCTTCCCCGTTTTCACCAACGGCCTCTTGATTGACGATGGGATAATCGCCCGGCTCCGGCGCCAGCCCCACGTCGTCCCCGTGGTGAGCTTGGAGGGCCACGAGGCCGCCACCGACGCGCGGCGGGGGCGGGGCGTCTATCGGCGGGTCCGGGAGGTCATCGCCCGCCTCGGCGCCGCCGGGGTTCTCTGCGGCGTCTCGTTGACCGTGACCCGGGGGAATTTCGCCGCCGTCACCGACCCCGACTTCGTCCGGGCCTTCAAGGACGCCGGCTGCGGTGTCTTCTTCTTCGTCGAGTACGTGCCCGTCGCCCCCGGCACCGGGGGCCTGGTCCTCGACGGCGGGCAGCGGGCGGAGCTCATCCGCAGGGCCGAAACGCTCCAGGAGCGGCTGAAAGTCCTCTGCATCCCCTTCCCCGGCGACGAGGGGCCCTACGGCGGCTGCCTGTCGGCGGGGCGCGGATTCGTCCACGTCGCCCCCGACGGCGGCCTCGAACCCTGCCCCTTCGCCCCCTTCTCCGACGCGAGCCTGAAAAAAACCTCCCTGAAGGAGGCGCTGCGGTCCGGTTTCCTGCGCACGCTGCGGGAGAATCACTCGCTGCTCACCGAGTCCGACGGCGGCTGCGCCCTGTGGACCAACCGCGCCTGGGTCGAGTCGCTCCTGGCCGACCCCCCGGTCGGCGCGTGAAAAAAAGCCCCCGAGGGGCTTTTTCGTCAAATTCGTCTTTCCCACGGCTCAGATGCCCTCGATCCCGCCGGGGTTCTCCACCTCGTAGGATTCCCAGGCCTGCTTGAGGACCAGCTCGGTGGCGTAGACGGGCGCCGCGAACCGCAGCGCCGTGGCCGCGGCATCCGACGGACGGCAGTCAACCGCCAGCACCTCCCCGTCCCGCACCAGCTCCAGCCGCGCGTAGTACGCCCCCTCGAGGAGCTGGGTGATGACCACCCGCTCCAGGTCGGCGCCCAGCGTGAGAATCACCCTCACCAGAAGGTCGTGGGTCTGGGGCCGGTCGAAGCTGAAGTCCTCCAGGGCCGCGGCGATGGCGGTGGCCTCCGCCGGGCCGATGCCCATCACGATGAACCGCTCCCCGTCAACCTCCTTCAGCACCAGGCTCGTCGAGCCGGTCTCCGTGTCCAAAAGGACGTCGGTGACCTCCATCCGGCGTAAATCCTCCTCGGCGTACTCCTGGGCCGCCGCGGGAAGGACGAACAGCGCCAGGGCGAGCGCGAGGATTAGCCGCATTTCATCTCCACGGTTTACATACTACCCCATCATACCCCTTTTCCGCCCCGAAGGCCAGGGGCCGGGCGTGTACCGGGCGGGGGCCGGTTGTGGTAGGATAAAGCGGTCGGGGGAAATTCCGGAGGTGCGCGATGAAGAGGATGCCCGCGCTGCTGTTCGTGTTCGTCCTGGTCGCGTTTGGGGCCTGTTCCGGCGAGGAGGGACCGGGTGAATCGGATTTGACGGTCGGTAACGCCGGGCTCGAGGGCGCCGATTCACCGCCCCCGCCCGCGGTTCTCGGCGGTTCGGTGATTCAGAAGGTCACCTCCGACGGGGTGGCGGTGACGCTGGAGTACCTGGGCGTGGAGGGCTCGCCCCCGCGCGGCGGGGTGGTCCTGGTCCACATGCTGGGCCGCACCCGCGCCGACTGGGGGCCGCTCGTCGAGACCCTGATAAGCAAGGGGCTGGACGTGGTGGCCCTGGACCTGCGCGGCCACGGCCAGTCGGCCCGCGGCGCCCTCGACTACAAGAACTTCGAGACGGAGGAGTGGCTCGGCTGCGCCAACGACGTCCGGGCGGCCCTGGACTACCTGGCGGAACAGGTTTCCGGAAAATATTTCCTCATCGGGGCCAGCATCGGCGCCAACCTGGTCCTCATCGAAGCCGCCGACGACTCGCGGGTGGCCGGCGTGGTCATGCTCAGCCCGGGCTCGGACTACCGCGGGGTGAAGCCCGGTGCGTACGCGACGGATTACGGCAGGCGCCCGGCCCTCCTCGTCGCGGCCGGGGACGACTCCTACTCGGAAAAAAGCGTGGCCGCTCTGGCCGAGCTGCTATTCGCCCCCGAGCTCGTGGTTTACCCCACCGGCGGTCACGGGACGCACCTGTTCGGCTCCCGACCCGAGGTGCGCGCGCTGATCGCCGATTGGCTGGAGAGGCAGTTCTCGGAATAACCGGTTGATCTCCCGCCTGACAGTTCTCTACCGCTGCCCGGCCTGCGGCCGCCCGGGCCACGGCAACCTCTTCGGGGGCGCCCTGGTCTGCCGGCACTGCGGGGCCGCCTACGCCCACTACGCCGAGGGCGCGCCGACCTTCGCGGTGGTCGGGGGGCTGAATTCCGGCGAGGCCATGCTGGCCGCCCGCAAGCGGCTTCGGGGCGGCGGTCACCGCGGCCGCCTCAAGCTGGAGGCCGACGAGCGCCTCCTCGTCCCCTGGCGCCTGGACTACGCCGAGCGGCTGGTCCCCTCGAACGGCTCCTTCGAGCGTCGGGAGACCACCGAGCTCACGCCGGCCTTCGATCTGGACGAGCTGCAGCTCGCCGGCGCGGACCCCCTGAGCCCCCACCTGGCCGAGGGCGCCGCCGGGCTCACCGTGGAGCCGCTGGACCCCGACGCCCTCTCCGCGTCCGACGTCCTCTTCCCCCCGCCCCCGACCGAAGCGACGGAGAGCCAGGACACCGTACGCAGCCTGACCGCCTACATCTACCACCCCTACTGGCGGGTGGTCTTCTCCACCGAGGGGCGCGGGGGCGCCGACTGGCCCCTGGTCATGGACGGCCTCTCGGGCCGCATCGTCGCCGGGGACCTCCCCCAGCAAGAGCGCACCAGCCCGGCTTTCTGGATCGGCGTGCCCACTCTGGGGGCCTACGCCGTCGGGACGCTGGTGAACCTTCTGACCACGTCGGGGCTGTCGGTATTCGAGTGGGTGACTCTCGGCGGGGCGCTGGCGGGCATCGGCGGCCTCTTCCTCCTGCGGGCCCGGGGGGAGGGGAAGGTGGAATAGGCGTAATTTAGCCCTTCGCCTTGGGTTGCGATGGCGTAGGGCGGCCCCTCTGCGGGCCGCCGCTTTCTACCACCCTCCCTGGCCCTCCCCCCAGAGGGGGGAGGGAACCGCTGTTTGCGATGGCGTAGGGGCGGGTGTCCACCCCGCCCGCGGGCGACTCCGGTCCTCACCCCGGCCCATGACCCTCCGCCGGGTCTGGTATAATTCCACGGTACTCTCAACGCGACCCGACCCGTGAAGCAAATCACCCGCATCAAGCCGCTCTCCCTCCTCCGCCTCTACCTCCCCCTGCTGTTCACGGCCTGGGCGGTGTTCGGGGCCTCGTGGTTCTCCGGGCTGGGCGGTACGCGGGAGCTGGCCCTGCTGGTCAACCAGGTCACCGGCGGCGGCGGGTTCCTCCTGACCTTCGCCGTCTTCGTCCCGGTCAACACCCTTTGGAGCGTCCTGGGGCTGGCGGCCTTCGCGGCGGCGTACAACCGCTACAACCGGGGCGTGCTGACGCTGGACCTGGAGCTCCTGCCCGTGGAGGGCGAGCCGGACGCCCGGCGTATTTCAGAGGTGCCCTTCCGCAGCGTCAGCCGCCTCTTCGTCCCGATGCTGGCACTGGGGGCGGTGAACATGGCGGGAACGCTGGGGCTGGTGAGCGTCGTGGGCCTCGGCGACTTGTTCTACGGCGAGGAGACCGGGCTCGAGGTGCTGCTGGTGAACGGCCTCGCCGGGACGTTCTTCGTGGCCGGCCTCGTCGTGCTCTGTGGGATGATGGCGGCCGTCATCTACAACCGCGTGGCCGCCGGCGGCGACGGCGTCCGGCTGAGACTCGCGAAAACCGCCGAGGGCGTCGTCCTCCGGCGTATCGAGCTCCGCTCCCTGGCCTACGTCCTGCCCAGCTTCCTGGCGCTGACCGTCATCGCGGTCGTCCTGGAGCTGGTCCTGGGTGCGCTGGCGGGCGGGGACCTCGTCGCCGACGCGCTCTTCTCCGTGGCCGCGGCGGTGCCCACGCTCTGGCTCATGCCGCTTCTCTACAACCGCCTTTCCGGCCGGCGCGGAATCGGATTCAGCCTGAAGACCAAGGACACCAACCCGTGAGGGACACGTGAAGACGTTCGGGCTCGACGGAGGCATCGCGGTCCACGTGCTCTACTCCGCCGCCGGGGTTGCGACGACCGTGGCGGTGGAGAATCGGGGCGGATTTCTGCTGCTGGACTGCGGCGACGGGGCGCTGCGCGACCTCCTGGAAGCCCGGCTCAGGCCCGCGCGGCTGGAGGGCGTCGCCTTCTCCCACGGCCACTTCGACCACGTGGGCGGCCTGCACACGCTCCTCGGTTTTTTGCGGATGATCGGCCGCGAGACCGCCCTGCCGGTGGCTTACCCGGCGGGTTGCGTCGAGGTCGAGGCGTTCCTGGACCGCTTCTTCGAGCTCTACCCCGACGCGCCCTTCGCCGTCGAGCGGCTGCCCCTCGGCGACGGCGACGAGGTGAATCTGGACCGCTGGGCGCTGCGGGCCTACGCCGTCGAGCACCGCGGCTCCACCGCCGCCGGCGTCCTCGGCCCCATCCCCGCCCTGGGCTACCGCGTGGAGCTCGGGGGGGTGGTCGTGGCCTTTTCCGGTGACACGGGGCCCGGCGAAAATCTGCGGAAGCTCTGCGCGGGGGCGGACCTGGCGCTCGTCGAGGCCACCTGGGGCGACCGCGAGCAGCGGCTCAGCCCGCGGGTCCACCTGTCCCGGGCGGAGGCGGAGGGGTACGGGCGGCTGGCGAAGCGATTCGGGCTCATCCACGGGATGCACCCCTCGGAGCGGGGCGATTGACCAACGCAGCGCGTTGGATCGCAGTATCGCGACGCGATTTTTAAAATTCTCAAATTTAGCCCCGCGTGTGGTGGCTTTATTAATTCCCGACGCCCCGTTGGCGGCTTCCCTCTCCCCGTGGGAGTGGCGCGCCGACGGGCCGGGGTGAGGGTAGAGGTCGGGAACGTGAAAGCGGCGGCCTGTGGCCTCCCTCTCCCCGTGGGAGAGGGATTGAGGGTGAGGGCTACCTTATAAAAAAACGGGCGGGTGTGGACACCCGCCCCTACATCATCGCAGCGAGGCACGGACAGATGCACGGGCCGTCGGCAATCACCCCTCCAGGAGCCCCAGGCGCCGGATGAGCTGGGGGTCGGGCGCGGGGATGACCTGCGCGTCCACCAACAGGCCGAGCTCCACGACGTAGGCCCGCGCCACGTCAACCGCCTGTTGCACCGCCGCCACCTCCCCGGCCACCGAAAAATACCCCCGCCCGCCGAGGCCCACGGCCACGCGCATTTCGACGACCTCGACGCGGGCCGCCTTGGCCGCCGCGTCCGCCGCGCCCAGCGTCGAGGCGATGGAGTAGGTCTCTACTATCCCCAGGGCCGCGCCGGGGGGGTAGGGGTTGGCGCCGCCGAGAGCGGGAATCAAGGACGGGTGCGCCGCGGGGAGGAGAGTCTCGTCCACCACCAGGTGGGAGCCGACCCGCCGTCCGGCGGCCAGAGCCGCGCTGACCCCGGCCACGTCCCCGGCCCACAGTATCCCGAACTTCCCGGCGCAGAACGGGCGGGCGAAGATTAAGCGTACCTGTGCCGCCTTGTTCCCCGCGTCCGCCGCCCGCATCCCCCGGGCGACGCTGTAGAGCTCGAGCAAGCCCAAGGCCGTATCGTCCATCAGCGGACCTCGATCCCGATGTACGTATCCGTGACCTCGACCACGGTTCCGTCCGCGGGGGCGTGGAGGGGGACGCCGAGGGCCGCCGCCGCCTCGGCGATTTTCTCTCCCGCCCGAACCCCGTCGCCTTTACGCACGGTCGCCTTCGCCGGGCTCCCCGCGCCCTGGAGGAGGGCGATTTTCAGGAAATTCACCGGCGGGGCCTCCACCCATTCCACGAGCCGGTCGTAGTCCAGAATCCCCATGCGGCCCATGAGCCGCCGGGTCGGGGGGTGGCGCTCGCCGAAGAGCGGGCGGTCGCCGGGCGGTTTATTTTCCATAGGCGGGTGGGGCATCCGCTCCCGAATCTCGAGGGCCACCCGGCGCGGCGAGAGCCCCTCGGGGCAGGCGTAGAGCTCGCAGACGCCGCAGGCGCAGCAGCCCCAGAGGTCGCCGGCCAGCCGGTCGAAGCCCGTGCCCAGGCACAGCGCGCGCATCCACAGGTGCGGCCGGACCTCCCGCCCGGTGAGCCAGCGCGGGCAGTGGTCCGTGCAGAGTCGGCACTGGATGCAGGCGGTCAGCGACCGGCGGCGGTTCAGCTCCAACGTGCCCCGCAGGTGCGCGACGACCGGCGAATTGCCGGGCAGGACGGTGTAGCCCGAGAGATGCTTGGCGACGTGGGCTTCCCGCGGCTCGATGATGGTCCCCATGGCCGGGCCGCCCTCGAGGACCACCGCGCCCGGCTCGGGTTTCGCTATTTCCAGCAGGCCCGCCGCCGGGTAGCCGATGGGGACGACCGTGACGATGGGCCGCTCCACCGCCCCGACGACGCAGACCCACTTCTCGGTCACCGGCCTTTCCGCGGCGCGGGCCAGGTTGTAGAGCGTCTCGACGTTCTGGACCAGGGCGCCGACATCGGCGGGCAGGCCGCCCCGCGGCGCCGTCCGCCCGGTAATCATTTTGACCAGCGTCACCTCGTCGCCCACGGGGTAGGCGTCGGGGAGGGGGAATAGCTCGATTCCGACGCCGGTTGCATCTTGCAGAGCGCGCCAGGCCTTCTCGCGTTTGGGCTTGGCCGCGACGATAAGCCGCCCGGCCCCCACGGCCTCACCGGCGAGCTTCAATCCCTTTAGAACTATTTCCGCCCCGCGCTCGACGAGCGCCGTGTCCTTTACGACGAGGGGCTCGCACTCGGCGGCGTTGGCGATAATAATGTCGGCGGGGAGGGAGAGCTTGACGTGGGTGGGGAATCCGCCGCCCCCGGCGCCGACGACTCCGGCTTCGCGCGCCAGGTCCACGGCTGTTTGGGCGGCGGTCATGGGGGTTTACCGCCGGGTCGAGAGGGTGAGGCCCAGTTCCTTCAGCATGTCCCGGGCGGCGGGGGTGACGATGGCGCGGGGGGTGACGGGAATCTCGGCGAGTCCGGCCCGGGCGGCGGCCCGGACGTCGTTCTCCGTGACCAGCCCCAGCGGCGCCACGCCGGGGATTCCGCCCAGCAGGCGTGGCTCCCGGCCACCGGCGGAGACGGTCGCCACGGGGAGCGGTTTTCTCTTTTCGGCGACGGGGATTCCTTCCCGCGCGGGCGGCGGGGTGGTGTCGGACAGGCGGACGGTGTCGCCGGTTCTCAACCCGACCGCGTTCCCTTCGTCGGTGTCGGTGTGAAGCTCGAGGCGGTAGTCCTCCCGGACGCGGACCCGGACCTGGTCCAGGCGCGCCCCGCGCCAACCGTCGGCCACCACGCTCACCCGCTGCCCATCGGATACTCCCAGGGCGGCGGCATCGGCGGGGGTGCAGTGCAGGTGCCGGTCGGCCAGGGCCACCTGATCCGTGAGCCGGAGCTCGCCCCGGGGGCCGATTAAAACCAGCGGACCCGCCAATTTAACCGACCCGCCGGGCAGCACCTCGTGCGGCACCCCCAGGCGGACCAGGTCGCTCTTCGACAGCTCGACGACGGTCTTCTCCCGCACCGGCCCCAGGATTCTGGTGGTCAGCGCGGCCTTCGGGCCGACCAGATTTAAAATCTCCTCGGCGGCGAACTGGCCGGTCTGGCTCAACTCGCGGACCTTCGTCAACCGATGCCCCTGGCCGAAGAGGAGCGCCAGATTCTCGGCGCACGGGTGTACGTGGCGGCCGCTGACCGCCACGGGGATGCGCCGGGGGTCGGCCTCCGACGGCGCGACACGGGGCGCCGGGCCGGTGGGGTTCGGCTCGACGGGGACCGGGGGAGGCTTCGTATCCTGCTCCGGCCCGCCGGACGGATAGCTCCTCTCCGCGAGCTCCCGCCGCACCGCCTCGGCCACGCGCCGGGGGGTGTCCCGAAATTCCTCAGTCACGGGTTACCTATTCGCCGGGGAGGAGCATCTCCACGTTCTCGTGGGGCCTGGGGATGACGTGGACGCTGACGAGCTCGCCCACGCGGGCGGCGGCGGCGGCGCCGGCGTCGGTGGCGGCCTTCACCGCGCCCACCTCGCCCCGCACCATCACCGTCACGTAGCCCCCGCCTATCTTCTCCTTGCCGATGAGCTTGACGTTGGCGGCCTTGACCATGGCGTCGGCGGCCTCGATCGCGCCCACCAGCCCCTTGGTCTCGATCATCCCCAGGGCTATCTCTTGCAGGTTCTGAGCCAATCTTCACCCCTTGCTGGAAAGGATAAATGCGTCAACGATCCCTTAAACTCAAAAGAGTATCAAATAGTGTTTCTTGAATATATTGCGGTTTTTCAATCCTTTCGCAAGCAGGATCAAAGTTCATCACAAGAGCTTCGAGCATTGCATTACGGTTGTCTTCTTTAGCGCCGACGTGATAAAAATGTTCTTGGGTCACTATGTGGAATCGTGACCACAACGACTTCAAGAAATTGTTGGAACGGTATCTATTGCTGTGCCATGTAGATAAAATGAATTTCGCCCTCGTCGAAGACAGGCATTGAAAAAGCCTCCTCTCATCCTCTTCTTTCCATGAGTTGAAGTAATCAACGTGTCTACCTAGATAAGGAGGGTCACAGTAGATGATATCCTTCTCCGTCGCTGAACTTATCGTTTTTTCAAAATCCTGGCATGCGAATGACCAATCATATAATTTCAACAGGTCGTAAAACCTGTCAATCTGATTGACAATTTTAGTGATATATGCTTTTGAAAATCGTTCTGTTTTTTTACAAAATGGAACGTTGAAGCCGCCCTTTTTATTAAATCTTATCATTCCGTTGAAACAAGAACGGGAGAGGAAGAGGAAATCCAAGGGTTCGCCTTTTTTATTGAAACGATCGCGGATGAAGTAGTAATGGTCCTCTCCCTTCTCCCTGAGCGTATCTCCTTCTTTTTCAAGGTATGCCCGAGCCGAATGGGGGGTGATGCTCGAGGATTTCAGGGCTGCGTATAATCCGATAACGTGGGGGTTTAGATCGGCAAATAAAGCTATTCTCGGCCTGGCGTTGAGGCCGACGACGGCGGAACCCATGAACGGCTCGATCCACCGGCCGTCTTCAGGTACTCGGGTGTTCGCCAGTATCAAAGGAACGAGCTTCGTCTTGATACCCTGGCATTTGATCGGTGGTACGAGTATTTTATTCTTCACCGGAGCCGCCCCCTTTCGCGGATGTCCTGATACACGGATTGGCAAGGTCGGGATCGAGACCCTTGAACTCAAGAAATTCACGCAGCCTTGTAATCTTCTTCTGCTCCCCCGTCGGTGTCGTGATGATGATTTTGCCGTAGTTCATCCAATACTCATCGAACCATTTTTCCCCAAGGTTTTTGAAGACCCCGTTTCCCTGTAAAATGTCTTCTATGTGGACGATACTCCCGATATTCGCCGTGTTTCCGCTCCCCTGTGAATCGCTCGCTATTTCCCATTTTTCGCAAGCGAAAAATTGTATATCCTTAATAACGGAAACTATGGAATGAAGTGCGGTTACAGGATAAACTTTTGTTTCATCTGTATCGCCTGGATCTGTGCGAGTGTAAATAATCCCAAGGCAGAAGTGACCTATATAGTTACTATATGGAAACTGAATATTTTTCTTTACATAACGTTTGACGAAATAACTTCCGTGGGAACCAAGTGTAAAACCGTTGCAGAAACCAGGCTTATCGAGTGAACGATAAGTCGTTTTTAAATCAACGGCGAACTTTATGGTGTCATCTTCTGCTGATATAAAAGATAAATCTGGATAATAATTTTGGTGTTTAGCAAGTACGATTTTGAAATTGTGTTCCTCTGCGAACTTGAGAAGTACGGGAAGTAAGTGTATCTCAAGAACTTTTGAAACGATCTTTGTATCCGCAGAAATGGTGTAGACATTTCGAAATACGTCAATAAACCCCTTCACAGTCCATTGTTGGTCTTTTGTAGAAACATGACCGCTCAGTGTGGCGGCAAGTTCTTGTAGAAGTCCTTTAAAGCCCTTTTTTACCCGTTGTTTGTCTTTACCCATTTTCCCCATTTTCACTCACCGGTCAGCGCCAGCGGCGCGGTCTGGTCGCCGGGGTGGGCGGTCAACGGTCAGAGTTTAACACTTTCCGCGCCGGGCGGCCTCTCATTGCGCCAGCCGGTGGACGCAGGTCGCCGCGCCCGTCCCCCGCGGGCTCAATAGCCCATCACCATCACCAGCGGCGCGGTCTGTGTGCCGGGGAGGTCGGTGAGCTGGTAGAACCGGTCCGCCTCCACCCACAGGGCGTAGATGTCGAAATCGCCGTCGCGGTCCGCGGCGAAGAAGCACCAGGTGGCCGGTTCGTCGGCCTCCCAGTCGTACCGGGCGAAAAGCTCGGGGAACTTCTCGTCGCCCGGCCAGTCGGTCAGCCGCACCAGCCCCTCGGCGACCAGCCGGGCACCCCGCTCGGAGCTCACCCGGCTGACCTGGGTGAGGTAGAGGTCCCGGTCGTCGTCGGTAAGGCCCTGAAAGGCCAGCGGCGTCGGGCCGTCGGGGGCGTAGTCCGGCTCCGCGTAGTACTGGTTGGAGATGTCGGGGCACATCGCCTCGCCCTCGAACTCGTCGAAGCCTTTACCCGCGAGCTCCCCGGTGCGCTCGACCACGCCGCCCGGCCCCAGGAGGGCGTAGTGGAGTCGGTTCCGTCCGTCGGGGTCGGCCTGGAAGATGATCGCCGAGGGCTCGTTCAGCGGGTCCATTTCGCCCGGCTCCGGCTCCCTGGCGTCGGGGTCGTAAGGGTCTATTTCCGGCGGCCACAGCTCCCCCTTCGACGCGGCGTAGAAGAAGGTCGGCCACATCTCATCCCCCTCGCCGAGGTCCAGGACCTCGACCCCGGAGTCACTCGTCCACAGGGCGATGTCGTAGCCGCCGTCGGAGTTTTCCCGGGCATAGGCCACGCAGCGGTCGCCGAAGACGTCGGGCTGAATGTCCTCGCCGGGGCCGGAGATGAGGAAAGCCCCGCCCGCGGACCGCGGGTCGTCCGCCACGGCCAGGTCCCAGCCGCCCTCCCCGGGAACCTCGTACACCAGGGTCGGCGGGTTGCAGAAGCCGCTGACGCTAAAGGCCCCTATCCCGGCGGGGAAGCGCCCCGCGACGCCCAGGGTTTCGGGCTCGGTTTGCCCCTCGGACAGCCTCGCCAGCACCGGCTCGCCGGAGGCGTCGTCCACGAAAATCAGGTCCATGCCGTAGCCGCCGTGGGTCTCGAAGTCGGCCCAGAACTCCGCGGGGCCGCCGATTTCCCCGGCCGCCGCCAGACTCGCCACGAGGGCCGCCGCCAGAATCAGTTTTTTCATACTTCCATTTGAATGGAAGGGCAAGGGGCTTAAGCCCCCTTCTCAGCCCGGGGGTGAATCCGCTACGGTTCCAGGGCGCGTACGTAGGGCGCCGTCTGCGTGCCGGGCAGGTCGGTCAATTGGTAAAGCTCCCGCGTCCCCTGAGTCCAGGCGTAGAGGTCGTAGTCGCCGTCGCGGAAGGAGGCGAAGAAGCACCAGAGCGTCCCTGTAGAATCGCGGTAGAGCTCGGGGTACTTGTCGTCGGCGGGGGATACGGCGAGGCGCTCCGGTTCGCCCGCCGTCAGCCGAATCTCCTCCGGGTAGGCGACGTCGCCGTGGAAGGTCAGCTCGCCGAGGTAGAGGTCCCGCTGGTCATCGTCGCCCAAGCCGTGGAAGGCCAGGGGCACCGTGTCCCCCTCCCGGGGGGTCCAGTCCGCGGACGGGAGGAGCAGGTCGGGGCTGAGCGCCCAGCCGGGAAACGCGAGCAGCCGGTCCACCTCGGCCGTTTCGTCGTTCGGGCCGAGCACGGCGTAGTAGAGCTGGAAGTCGCCGCCGACGTGCCCCTGGAAGACGACGATGACGGGGCCGTTCCCCTCCGGGGCGGCGTAGAGGATGGCGGGCTCGGTCTCGTCGCCGCAGCCCAGGTCCAGGGTCCGCATCCCGGAAGTAGCGTCCCAGAGGGCGAGGTCGAAGCAGACGGGCTCCGTCTCCGTGGCGAAGACCACCAGCCCGCCGGGGGATAGGGAGGGTTGCAGGTCGCGCAGCGGTCCGCCGAAGGAGACCGTCTCCTCCCCGGTTTTTTCTAAAAAGATGTCCTCGATACCGTCCGCGCCCGGCCCCTCGTGGACCAGGAGGCCCGCGGAGGCGACGCCGTCCATGCTGCGCCCGAAAATCCCCACGGGCGCCATCTCGCCGGAGGGCGCGGAAATCGTGTAGAATCCCACGCCTTCCGGGGTCTTGGTCTGGAAGTAAATCTCCGCCGCGTCGGGGAATTTCGCCAAAAACTCCTCCAGGCCGCCGGTGACTTTCAGCGGCGCGGCGACGATCGGCGAGCAGACGAATAAGATGCACAAAATCAATCGCACGTTGCCTCGACCTCCATTATTTGCCGCAGGGTACGGCGGAAAGTTCAGTACTCGCCCACAGAGCGGTCCAGCAAAATCTCGGTCATCGTCTCGTCGGGATACCAGTCGGGCCGCGGGCCGAAGTAGACGACCCTCCCCCCGGCGAGGTCCACGACGGTCAGGGTGCCGTCGCCCAGGTAGCCGTAGAGGCGGTGGACGCCTTCGCCCCAGGCGCAAACGTCCCGGCAGGTTCTCATGTGCCGGCGGATGTCCTCGATTGAGACCTCCGAACCCTTCCAGTCGGCGAAGGACGGCGGTTTCTTGAGCGTGCGGGGGTTGGGGGGCTGGACGTTGCAGGCCAGGGCCGTGACGCGCGCGATGAGCTCCGCGGGAAGGCGGACCGCAAGCTCGTCCCGGACGCTGTATCTCTCGGCCACGGCTCCCTCCTAAAACCCCAGCTCGTCCAGGGCCCGCTTCACCGCGAGGTTTATCTCCTCCTCGGTGGGCTCGCGTCTCTCCCGTCCGGGGAGCCCCTCGCGGTCGTAGGCCAGGCGTTTTACGTTGATCAGATGCCGGGCGGTGACGTTGTCGCCGGTCGCCGAGCCGCCCCAGGCCCCGGGTCCCAGGGTCAGCGACGGTTCGAGGTTGGTGGTGAGGCCGACGGCGCCCAGGGCGGCGCAGGTGTTGACCAGCACCCGGCAGACCGGCTTCTCCCGGGCGAAGGCCTCGACGACCTCGGCGTTGCGGGCGTGGATGGAGATGGTGTGGCCCATCCCGCCGAACTTGATCAATTCGATGCAGCGTTCGCAGCCGGCGCGCCAGCCGTCGGCGGTGTAGAACGCCAGCACGGGGCAGAGCTTCTCCGCCGAAAGTGGGTGGTCGGGTCCCACGCCTTCCAGCTCGGCCAAAAGAACCACGGTCGTCTCGGGCACGCCTATGCCCGATTTTTCCGCGATCCAGCGGGCGGGCATCCCCACCGCCGCGCCGTTGAATTCACCCGCGGGGAATAACAGGGCGGAAACCTTCGCCGTTTCCCCGGGGTCGAGGAAATACCCGCCGCTCTTGGCGCACTCCTCCTTCAGCCGCTCGGCCACGGGGGCGTCGGCCACGAGGGACTGCTCGCAGGAGCATACGACGCCGTTATCGAAGGTGGTTCCGCGGAAGGCGTGGCGGACGGAATTTTCCACGTCGGCGGAGCGGTCCACGTAGACCGGGACGTTGCCGGGCCCCACGCCGTAGGCCGGCTTGCCCGAGGAGTAGGCCGCGCGCACGAGGCCCATCCCGCCGGTGGCTAAAATCACGTCGGTGAGCGCGTGGCCCATGAGCTCGCGGGTGGCCGCCATGACGCCGCCGGATAGGCATGAAATAGCCCCGGCCGGCCCGCCCGCGCCCTCGACCGCTTTTTGGCAGACCTCCGCCGCCCGCCGGGTGCACTCCACCGTGCGCGGGTGCGGGCTCATGACCACGGCGCAGCCCGCCTTGACCGCTATCAACGCCTTGAAAATCGCGGTCGAGGTGGGGTTGGTGCACGGGATTATCGCGGCCACGACGCCCATCGGCACGCCGTACTCGACGATTCCGCGGGCCGGGTCGCGGGAGAGGACGCCCGCCGTGCGCTGTTTCAGGATGCTCTCGGCCACGTCGCGGGCGGCGAAGGTATTTTTTAAAATCTTGTCCTCGACGACGCCGAAGCCGGACTCGCGGACGGCGAGCTCGGCCAGCTCCCGGGCGGCGCCCTGGGCCGCCTCGGAGACGGCACGCACGTAACGGTCCAGCTCCTCCGGGGACTTCCGGCGAAGCTCATCGGCCGCTTTTCGCGCCTGCCGCAGGAGCTCCCGCGCCTCGGAAATTTTTTCTAAATCCGGGTCCATCTAACCTCAATGGTCCGGCTGACGGATGTCGAGCTGCTTGATCATCCGATTTAAATAACTCCGCTGGATGCCCGGGGCCTCGGCGGACGATGTGGTCTGGATTACCGCATCCCCCGGCGCGGGGGCGTTCGAGGACCTCCGCGGTTCGACCGGCGGAGCATCACTGAACTCCACGTCAAAAGCCCGAGTCGAAGCGCGGCGTGACTTCGGCGATGCAGGTGTCGTCCCAGCGTTCTCCGGGATAAACCTCCAGGATGGTCACGCGGAGCGTATCCGTCCAGACCGTGCTCTCCAGCTCCAGGCGCTGGAGCGCCGGTTCATCCTTCAGCTCGAACTCGAAGGTCCGGTCCGCGGCTTCGAGCGACAACCGACGGGGACGGGCGTTATCCCCCCACAGCTCCGGGTCGCGGGCGTAACCGGGCAGGACCGTCACGCCGGTCAGGGGGTATTCGCCGTCGAAGGTCAGCGCCAGACTCTCCCCGACCCCCGTTCCCGGGACCCCCTCGCACCAGGCCGTCTCAAAGCGGCCGTCCACCGCCGCCCCCGGTCCCATGTCGCAGACATCCCCGGTCAGATGAGAGGAGGCCGAAGGCTGCACCACCGGCGAAGATTCTCCGCCGCAGGGATCGAGCCTGCGCAGGACCGGTAATCCCCAGGGGCAACCGGCGACTTGATCCCCCGTCAGTAAATATTCTCGTGTGGGCGGCCAGGCCTCGAGCGCCGCCGCATCCGGCGTGACGGTGTCCGCGATCAGCAGCCACTGCCAATCCGGTCCCAGGGTCTCCACGGACTGATCGGCAAGCTCCTCCAGGAGTTCCTCGGTGGGCGGCGGCATGGCGATTTGGGCGATTAGCGGGAACCGCCAGGCCGAGGTGAAACCGTAGAAGTCTCCGAGGAAGTAGAGATAATCGTCGCCGAAATGGAAGGAGTGGAGATAAGCGTACTGGTTGATGCGCCACGGCATGGGGTCTTCGAGAAAGAAAACCAGCAGCTCGTCCCCCCTAACCGTGCCCCGGTCCGCGAGTGTCGCCACCACGTAACCCCAGCACCCATTCGGGCTGAGTCCGCCTCTCAATTCGGCGGGATTCACCGGCAGGCTGAATTCTAATCGGGTGCAGACATGTTCCTCCCCGCCCGGCGTGTGGAAACAGCAGTCGAAGGCGTCAATTGCCAGTTCGTCCGGGAATGCGAGGTAGAATTCCGCCTCCAGGACCGATGAATAACCCAGGGTGAGCTCACCGGCGACCGCCGTCATTCCGAGAAGCGACAGCCAGACGAGGATTTTCATGGTTCTCATTTCATCACCTTGTGACATCTGAGCTCTTCCGCGGACCCCAAGCATCAGTCCTGCGCGGCCCGGTGGAGGCCCAACTGCTTTATCATCCGGTTCAGGTAGCTGCGCTGGATGCCCAGGGCCTCGGCGGCCTTGGTCTGGTTTCCCCCGTGAGCGTCCAGCGCCTTGGCGATGAAATACCGCTTGAAGCTGTGCTGGGCCTCGACCAGGGTGGCACCCTCGGGGACGGTGTATCCCCGCCCGCCGCGGACGTGGCTGGGGAGCATCTCCGGCTCCAGCACCTCCCCTTCGCCCAGCACCACCGCCCTCTCGACGGCGTTCTCCAGCTCTCGCACGTTGCCCGGCCAGTCGTAGGCGGCGATGACCTCGAGCGCCTCGGGGGCGGCCCGCAGCATGTGCTTGTTCGTCTCCAGGGAGTACTTGCGTAAAAAGTGGTCCACCAGCTCGGGCAGGTCCTCGCGGCGGTCGCGCAGAGGCGGCAGCTCCACGCTCACCACGTTCAGGCGGTAGTAGAGGTCCTCGCGGAAGCGCTCCTCGGCGATGGCGGCCTCCAGGTCCCGGCTGGTGGCGGCGATGACCCGTACGTCCACCTTCTCGGTGTCGTTGGAGCCCAGCGGCTCGAACTCCTGCTCCTGGAGCACGCGCAGGAGCTTGGCCTGCAGTTCCAGGGGGATGTCGCCCACCTCGTCGAGGAAAATCGTGCCGCCGTGGGCCAGCTTGAACTTGCCGATCTTGACCGCCGAGGCCCCCGTAAAGGCGCCCTTGGCGTGGCCGAAGAGCTCGCTCTCCAGGAGGTCGGGGGGGATGTTGGAGCAGTTGACGGTGACGAATCGGCGGCGGTATCTGGCGCCGATGGAGTAGATGGCCCGCGCAATCATCCCCTTGCCGGTGCCGGTCTCGCCGCGCAACAGCAGCGTGGTCCTCGCGTCGGCCACCTTCCTCACGATGTCGAAGACCTCGGCCAGTCCACCCCGCTCGCCGATGACGGTCTGTTCGGTGGCGGCGCGGGCGCGCAGCTCGTCGAGCTCCTCGCGCCGGCGCTGGTCCTCCATCACCCGCCGCAGGGCGTAGGCGGCCTGGACGGCGATGGCCTCGAGGAAGTGCTCGTCCTCGTCGGTGAAGGGCCGGCCGCCGCGCTTGTTGAGCGACTGAATCGCCCCGATGGGCTCGTCGTCCACCAGAAGCGGCACGCAGAGCAGGCTCTCGGTCTTGATCTCGGTTTTTTTGTCCACGCCGGTGAAGTGGCGGGGGTCGTCCCCGGCCTTGGGCAGGTTGACCGGCCGGCGGTGGGTGACGACCCAGCCGGCGATGGAGCCCTCGACGGGGACCTTGACCGGCAGGGCCTTGTCGGCCACGGGCCCGGTGGCGATGGCGAAGCGGAGGAAGGCGCCGCCCGAGTCCAGGAGCAGAATCGAGCTGGCGCCGGCCTCGACCACCTCCTCGGCCGAGGAGATTATCGCCTGGAGGAGCTTGTCCTCCTCGTAGGCGCCGGCGATGGAGGTGGTGGCCGCGAGGAAGCGCTCGAAGCGGGGCGGCGGGACCTCTTTGGAGGTCGAGCGTTGCATGACGGCAGTATACACATTAGTATACACTCGGTCAAGCGGGCGGGGTTGTCCCGGGATCCGCCTACCCCCGTCCCGGTCCGTAGTCGAGCTTCTCCTAGATGTAGGGCGGGAACCTTAGTCCCCGCCGTTTATATTGGGCGAAATAGGGGTTGTTGATTTTCGCTGTTTTCTACCCTCACCCCGACCCTCTCCCTTAAAGGGAGAGGGGGCCGCTGCACGCCACTCCCTGCCCCGTAGGCGAGCCGCTTCTAAATGCAGTGCGGGGATTTGCCTTCGGCCGCAGATATTAATCCCCGCCGCGGCGGCCCGCAGAGGACGCGTCCTACGGGGCCGCCCTACATTTTTATCTACGGCGGCCCTCACCCCGACCCGTCGGGACGGTCGCGGCCGGCGCCCCTCCACGGATAAAGCGCTCCGCCGTCTTGACAAAAAACTAGGAATTTCGTATATTCGCAACAGGTTAAACACGTGAGGAGGACCGTGGAAGAGCAGGACCGGTGCGAGAAGACGGCGCGTCTGTTCAAGGCGATGGCCCACCCCACCCGGCTGCGCATCGTGGAGCTCCTGGCCCGTGACGTGTCCTGCGTGGACGACCTGCGCGCCGCCCTGGGGCTCAAGCAGCCCAACATCTCCCAGCACCTGGCCGTCATGCGCGGGGCTCAGCTCGTCACCTTCCGCCGGGAGGGGAACCGGGTCTGCTACGGCCTGGCCGACGAGAACCTGCCCATCGTCGTCGCCCTCCTCGGCGCCTGCGGCGCCCGCGACCTGCGGGAAGATCAGAAAGCGGAAAAGCTCCTCGGCGACCTGCGGGCCCACTTCGCGAAAATCCGGGAGAGCGGCCCGCAATGAACCAGGCCTCCCCCGACATCGTCGTCTACCGGGAGAGCACCGTCTCCCGGGTTTCCTTCTGGATAACGGTCACCGTCGTCGGGTTGCTGATGCTCGGCGTGGTCCTGTGGGGCGGCTTCCGGACGCCGGATGAGCGGACCGTCTTCTGGGCCTGCACCGTCACGGCCTCCGTCGCGCTCTTCGTGGGGCTCTCGTTCACCCAGCTCGTCGTCACCGTCACCCAGTCCCGGCTCTTCCTGGCCTTCGGCGTCTTCAAGAAGACCATCGCCCGCCGGAGCATCATCTCCACGGAGCCGACCTTCATCCGTCTGTCCGACTCGGGGGGTTACGGCATCCGGCGTGGTCGCGACCGCGCCTGGTACTGGGTGTCCACGGGGGGGCCGGCCCTGAAAATCGAGGTCGCCGATTCGAAGAGCGACAAGGTTCAGGCCTACGTATTCACCTCGAGCCACCCCGAGCGGCTGGGGAACATCCTGGACGTGACCCTGCGGTCGTGAGGTTGGGCCGGTATGGCCCGGGGATTACGATGGTGTAGGGGCGGGGCTTTGGGCCCGCCCGTTTTTTATGAGGCAGCCCTCACCCCGGTTGCGGTGACGTAGGGGCGGGGCTTCGTCTCCGCCCGCGGGCGACCGTGGACGGTCGCCCCTACGGGTCGGATTCGCGGCGTCCGACGAATGTAGGGCGGGGACTTCAATCCCCGCCGCGTTTTTGGGGCCGAATTGGGGGTCGTTGATTTTCGCTGATTTCTACCCTCACCCCGACCCTCTCCCTTAAAGGGAGAGGGGGCCGCTGCACCCGTTGGTTGCGGTGACGTCTGGCGGCCCCGTAGGACGAGTCCTCTGCGGGCCGCCGCGGGCCGACCTGAAGGTCGGCCCCTACGAGGGTGACGTAGGATTTTCACCTCACTCGTAGGGGCGGGTGTCCACACCCGCCCGCCCCCCTCCCCCCAAAGGGGGGAGGGGGCTATGGCAGCCCGTACACCTGCCTCGTTTAATAAACGGGCGGCACACGGAGTTGCCGCCCTACGTTGATCATTCACGGGCGCCGTGGGGGGGTCGCCTACATGACCCGGCCCAGGAGCATCCCCAAAAACCAGCCCGCCGCCATCGCGGCGATGGCCACGATGGCCAGGAGCCCCTTCACCTGCAGGTAGCGGCGGCGCCAGTTCCACCCCAGGCTCACGCTCTCGATTTTCAACTGCTCCGCCTCGGCGTCCTCTTTGCCCTTGAGAATCCACACCGGCCCCGTCTCGCGGGCGATGCGGGAGAAGGCGGGCTCGTCCAGGAGAATCGCCGCCTTCGAGGAGTAGACGACGTTGGGGAAGGGGCGCCGCTCCCGGTGCAGCTTGGCCGCGAGCTCCAGCCCCTCGGGTGCGTAAACCTCGGTGTACCGCCGGGCGAAATCGCTCAGGCGCTCGTCCAGCTCCCGCATCTCCCGCTGCAACCCGTCGGCCCGGTCGCGCGCGTCCTCCCGGAGGAAAAAGACGTCGGAGAGGAGCAGGTCCGGCTTCTCGCCGTTTTCCAGGGCCGCGAGGACCTCGTCGGGGCGGTGGAAGTGCCGGACGTCGTACCGCTCGCCGTGACGGCGGTCGAACTCGTCATGGCGCTCCTGCTCGTCGTCCACGAACCAGACCTTGAGCCTTTCGGCGAGCCGCTCGGCCACGGGCACCTCCTCGCTCGTGCTTTTGGTAGAATACCAGCGGGGAGCTTTCCTGTAAAGGTGTCATGGTGGGCGAGCGGTTGATCTACGCGGTGGACCTCGGCGGGACCAACCTCCGGGCGGGTCTGGTGGACCCCTCGGGGCGCGTCGTCGCCGGAAGGAAGACCCCGCCGCGTGGGGACCGGCGTCCCGCCGTGTTCTTGAAAACC
Source organism: bacterium (assembly GCA_035528375.1). NCBI lineage: Bacteria > bacterium. The sequence continues at coordinate 2,345 of DATKYS010000125.1, read as the reverse complement.
CTGGCGGAGCTCCTGGAAGAGCTCGTCGCCGAATCGGGCGGAAAGCCGGACGCCCTGGTCCTGGCGGTGCCCGGGCCCATGGACGCGGGGCGCGGGTGGATCTCTTCCCCGGTCAACGTCCCGGACCTGGGCGAGGCGCCGCTGGCGGAGATGGCCTACGAAGCGCTGGGGCTCCCGGTCACCCTGGTCAACGACGCCACGGCTTTCGCCCTGGGCGAATACTGGCGCGGGGCGGCGCGGGGGCACCCCTGGTGCCTGGGAGTCACCCTGGGCACGGGGGTCGGCGGCGGGGCGGTTCTCGACGGCAGGCCCCTTTTAGGCGTGAAGGGGAACGCTCTGGAAATCGGCCACCTGACCGTGGAGCCGGGCGGCCGGCCCTGCAACTGCGGGCGCCGGGGATGCCTCGAAGCCTACGCCTCGGCCTCGGCGGTGCGCCGACGGGCCATGGAACTGGCGAAAGAGGGGAGGCTCCCCGACCTCCTCGCGGCGGCGGGGGGCGACACGGTCAATATAAATTCCCGGCTCATCACGGAGCACGCCCGCGGGGGCGACAGGGTCTGCGCCGGTCTCCTGGAGGAGGCGGGGCTGTACCTGGGCCGCGGGCTCGCCCTGGCGCAGGCCCTCCTGGACGTGGACCTGGCGGTGGTGGGCGGCGGTCTGGCCGGAGCCGGGGAGCTCATCCTCGGTCCCGCCCGGGAGTCCCTCGACCGGCACCGCTTCCGCACCCCCACCGGATTGGACGTGGTCACGGGCGAGCTGGGGGGCGACGCGGGGCTCATCGGAGCCTCGGCCCTCGCCCTCAACCTCTTTTGACCCCCGCTCGACGGCCGGATTTGGTATCCTTCCCCCGTAAAGAAAACTGCGGGAGGGGCGATGGGTAACATGGGGTTCTTCGTCGGCGGCGGGGTGTGCGTCCTGATCGCCATCATCGGGTTCTTCATCCTGGGGGCCGCCCGGCGCAAGCAGGCGGACATCGTCGGTACCGAGACCTACTCGGCCGCCGAAATCGCCGACACGTACAAGACCTCCAAGGAGGAGATGCTCGACGGTTCCTTCTCATTCCCCTGCGAGCTCAAGGGGACGGTGGACGCGGAGGGCAACCTGACGGCGCCGCTCTCGGGCAAGCGGGGGGTGTGGTACCGGAGCCTGGTGGAACGTCAGCGCCAGGTGACCGAGTTCGTGACCGACTCCAAGGGCCGCCGCCAGAAGCGCGTCAGCCAGGTCTGGGATACCGTCTCCGACGAGACGAACGCCGTGGACTTCTACGTGGTGGACGCTTCGGGTCGGATGAAGGTCGCGGTGCGGGGGGCCGAGATAATCGGCGCCCACGTCGTCCACGACCGCTTCGAGCCCGAGGCCGGTCTCGGCGACAACCGCGTCCTCGGCTACCGCAAGCAGGAATGGCTGATTCCCGAAGGGGTGAACGTCTACACCCTGGGGGTGGTGACCGACGCCGGGGGCGGGCTGGCCATGCGCAAGACCGGCGACGACCGCTTCATCGTCAGCCTCAAGAGCGAGCAGGAGCTGGTCCGGGAGCTGACCGGCCGGGTGAAGGTCTGGCGCGTCCTGACGCCGCTGTTGGGCGTCGTCGGGGTGCTCCTGGTGGCGGCCGGTTTCATCATCAAGTAGCGGGGAGCTCGATGGACGACCGCGACCTGTCGGCGGAGGGGATACTCAAGTCCACGGGCTTCACCCTGGTGACCGAGATGCACCGCGGGCGGGACATCCACTACGAGAAGACCCTGGGCCTGCTCCGGGGCGGCCTGAAGACCATCTTCCTCCTGCAGCGGAGCAGCACCCTCGTCCTCGGCCCCGCCTTCGATTCCTCCAACGAGTTCATCCTCGCCACGCGGCTCTACTCCCTCGTCCGGGAGACCGACACCGCCCTCTTTCACCTAGTCAGCCTGGAGGGGATAGGCGAGCGGCTGCGGAGCGCGGGGGATACGCACCCCAAGCTCGACTTGGCGCTGGGGAACCTGGTGCGCGTCCCGTCGGAGGGCGGGGACTTGGTCGGGGTGGCGGGGTACGGCGGCCGGAGTTGGGTCCTGCGGCACCTGGACCGCCGGGGCGACGTGGAGAACCAGGTCCGGTTCTGCATCGTCGAGCGCGAGGACACTCTGTGCGAGGGTGTGGTCGTTTTTCGGTTCGGGGGGGAGGATTTCAGCCTGCTGATGAAGGGCCCCGCCGCGGCGCAGCTCCTGGACGCCGGTCGGGCGCTCTACGAGCGGAGCCCGGGCGTCACCTGGGCCGGGCTGGGGGAGGTGCTGCGGGCCTCGGTGTCGGCGGAGGTTTCTAAAAAACTGGCCCCCCTCCTCTAGGCTATTCTCCCTCCCCCCTTTGGGGGG
>DATKYS010000124.1 GCA_035528375.1 bacterium | reverse complement strand
GACGGCGCGCCGTTCAGGTCGGCCCGTTTTTTATAAGGTGGCCCTCACCCCTAACCCCTCTCCCACGGGGAGAGGGGGATATGCACGGGCGACCGTGGACGGTCGCCCCTACGGCCGGTTATCGCGCGTTTCCGACGTAGGGGCGGGGCTCCGTCCCCGCCCGTGGGTCGCCCTACGTTTCGCGCAAAATCCGTCCTGCCAGGAACAACTGCCCCAGGGAAATCCCGCCGTCGTTGGGAGGCACACGCCGGTGCAGGAGCGCCGTCAGCCCCGACACTTCGATTTCCCGCGCCGTCCATTCGGTCAACAACAGATTCTGGAAGCACCCCCCGGTGAGGGCGACGTGCCCGATTCCGTTCTCCCGCGCCGCCCGGACGGCCGCCCCGGCGATACCCCGCGCCAGCCCCCGGTGGAAACGGGCGGAGATAATCTCGCGGGCCGTCCCCTTTTGCAAGTCTTCGACGATGGACCGGAACAGCGGCCGGGCATCCCACCGCCAGGGATTTCGCGTCGCGTCCAGCTCCAGCCCGTAGGCCCCGGTCTCGGCCGGGTCGGCGAGTTGTTCCAATTCCACCGCCGGCTGGCCCTCGTAGAGCGCCTCGGAGCGCACGCCCAGTATCGCGGCGACGGCGTCGAAGAGCCGGCCCCCCGAGCTGGTGGGCGGCGAATTGATGCCCCTCTCCGCCGCGACCCGCACCAGTCCCCACTCCTCGCCCGGAAAATTCTCCCCGAAGCCGGGGACGCCGTAGGGGTCGAGTCCCGCCGCCTCCAGCCAGACCGCCGCCATGCGCCAGGGTTGCCGCACGGCCCGCGCCCCGCCGGCCAGCGGCACGTAGTCCAGGTGGCAGATGCGCGGCCAGTCGGCACCAACGGCGCGCCGTTCGGCGGCCAGGAAGAGTTCCGCGCCCCAGATGGCCCCGTCGTCGCCGTAGCCGGTGCCGTCCCAGGCCACGCCTATCGCGGGTCCGTCGTGGCCCGCGTCGGCCAGGCAGGCCGCCACGTGCGCCCGGTGGTGCTGAACGGCGATTTTCGGTAGGTCCCGTTCCAGCGCCCATTTGCTCGGCAGGTACTCGGGGTGCGGGTCGTAGGCGACGGCCTCGGGCCGCACTTTGAACAACCGCTGAAAATGCCCGATACCCTCCTCGAAGCTCGCCAGGACCGCCGGGTTCTCCATGTCGCCGATGTGGTGGGAGACAAAGGCCAGACGCTCGCGCCCGAGGGCGAAGGTGTTTTTCTGCTCGGCGCCGACGGCCAGGAGGTGGACCGGCAGCGCTTTTGCCAGATGAATCGGCTCCGGCGCCCAGCCCCGCGACCGCCGGACGAGGTACGGCCCGCCCCGCAACACCGAGGCCACCGTGTCGTCGCAGCGCAGGTGGATCGGCCGGTCGTGGGTCAGAAAGGCGTCGGCGATGTCCCCCAGCCGGGCGAGCGCGTCGGCGTCGGTGTAGGCGATGGGCTCGTCGGCGCGGTTGCCCGAGGTGAGGACCAGCGGCCCGCCGAAGTCCGCCATCAGGACGTGGTGCAGCGGGGTGTAGGGCGGCATGACGCCCAGGCGGCGCTGACCCAAGGCCACCGAGGGCGCGACGCGCTCTCCCTCTTTCATCGGCAGCAGAACGATGGGGGCGCGGTTGGATTCCAGCAAATCAGCGGCGGCCTCGTCCACCGCGCAGTAGCGCCTTATCTCATCCAGGTCGCGCAGCATGAGGGCGAAGGGCTTTTCCAGCCGGACCTTGCGCTTTCTCAGCTCAGCTACAGCACGTTCGTTGAGCGCGTCGCAGGCCAGATGGTATCCGCCCAGGCCTTTGACGGCTAAAATCTTCCCGTCTTTCAGCAACTTCACGGACTCGCCGAACGCCCGTTCGCCGACGGCGAGGGTGTCGCCCCTCGAATCAACCAGCCCCACCTGTGGGCCGCAGACCGGGCAGCAGACCGGCTGGGCGTGGAAGCGGCGGTCGGTCGGGTCGCCGTACTCCCGCGCGCAGTCGGGGCAGAGCGCAAATCCGCTCATGGTGGTCAGCGGCCGGTCGTAGGGCAGGCCCTTTATAATCGTGAACCGGGGGCCGCAGTTGGTGCAGTTGGTGAAGGGGTAGCGGTGGCGGCGGTCGGCGGGATCGGAAATCTCCGCCCGGCAGTCGGCGCAGGTGGCGACGTCCGGCGAGACCAGGGTTATCTCCCCCCCGCTTAAAGGGCTCTCGCGGATGGTGAACGCGGTCCCGGCGGCCTCGGGAATCTCCCCGGCCTCGACGGATTGGACGCGGGCCAGGGGCGGCGCCTCGTCGCTCAGGCGGCGGATGAGCGCGTCCAGCGCCTCCCGAGTCCCCTGGGCCTCGACCCAAACTCCCGACGGGTCGTTGAGGACGAAGCCGGAAAGGCCCAATTCTTGGGCCAGGCGGAAGACGAAGGGCCGGAAGCCGACCCCCTGGACGGTGCCGGTTACGTGGGCGCGCAGTCGGGGCATGACGGGGGAAGTCTACCCGGCAAATTCTTGACAGTCAAGGCGTAGAAATGCCCGTCCGGGTCAGAAACCGGCCTTTATCGCGCCCCAGGAGGCCTCCTCGACCGCCGGGCTGTTCAGCGTCAGCGTCAGCTTGGGCCGCCTGCTACTTGCGTCGCTGGATGCAAAGCAGAGCGGTTCCCCAAGGTAGTCGTACATAACGAAGCCGTAGTTGGGGATGGTCTCGTCCAGCCACACGGCGACAATTTCGGTCACGTAGAAGGTTTCCCAGTGTTCTTCGATTATGTCGGAGGTCCACGCTTCCATTTCGTACTCCGAGAGGGGGTCGGGCTGGTTGTCCCAGGTGATCTCCATCTCCTCCCAATCCTCCGCCGCGGGGGCTATGAGCATTGGTGAGGGCATGTTGGACGGCTCGTGGGGACTCTCATATACGAAAATTTCCAGCTTGGTCGAAAGCAGGGTCAGACCCTCGCCGATGTAATCCTCCAGCTCGACGAACTCGAGGTAGGGCCGGAGTACTTCATATTCAAGGTACAGCTCGCTACTGTCGCCGAAGTTACCATGTCCCCGATAGGTGTACGAATCCTTGCCGACGTCTGCTTCGGGCTGGAGGATGACGTCTAAGTAGGCCAGCGCCGAGATGGCGCATATTAACAAGAACACCGGGATCGAGCGCGCGGTCATGGGCCACCTCCGGCACGAAAGCGACTGTTAACTATATTATACCGCCGCATCAGTCTAGCGGCGAATTTCGGCGGCGTCAACCGGCGTGGTCAGCCGTTCAACCCTCTCCCCCTGTTGCGATGACGTAGGGGCCGACCGACGGCGCGCCGTTTAGGTCGGCCCTTTTTTACAAGGTGTCCCTCACCCCCATCCCCTCTCCACAGGGGAGAGGGGAGCCGCCTCCCACGGGGAGAGGGAAACCACGGGTCGCCGCTTTTTCTACGTTCCCAATCTCGACCCTCACCCTAACCCTCTCCCTAAAAGGGAGAGGGGATAGCCGTACCCTTCACACGCGTTTGCGATGACGTGGGGGCGGGTGTCCACACCCGCCCGCGGGCCGACCTGAAGGTCGGCCCCTACGAGGGCAGCGCACGGTTCACGCCTTGCCCGCAGTGGCGTGAGATTGACCGATAATAAAAAGGCCCCCGGGGGCCTTTTCCACGACCGGCTCACCGCCTACTCGCCGTTGCCCACGTAGGTGGGATACTCCAGCGCCTCGTCCTCGCCGCGCAGGACCCGCAGCACCCCCTGCGCCAGCGCCCCCATCTCGTCCTGCCCCGGGTAAACCTTCACCGGCGCGATCCAGCTCACCCAGTC
>DATKYS010000123.1 GCA_035528375.1 bacterium | reverse complement strand
GGCCCGTAGAAGGGCCGCCCTACATCGGACGACAGACGTAGGGCGGGGAATCCTTTCCCCGCCGCGGGCGACCGTGGAGGACTCGTCCTACCGGTCGCCCCTACGGGTTCGATTCGCGGATGACGTAGGGGCGGGAGTATACAGCCGTCCTTGAATATCCTCGGAGTTGCAATAAGCCGATACTAATGAGACCTTGCATCAATTAAATAAATAGTATAGAATACCCATCGGAAGGCGTGAGTGTTGACGGGTAAGAAACTCCGCGGGACGGAGTTCCTTTTGGCGAAACAGAAGATAATGAGTATCATTATCAACAAGGAGGAGAGATATGCCAGGCGGAGACAGAACCGGACCCCAGGGTGAAGGTCCGCGTACCGGTCGCGGCCTCGGCGACTGCGCGCCCCGGAAGGACAAAGACGGCAACATCATCGAGCCGCTGCTCGGCCTCGGACGCGGCGGCTACCCAAGGGGCGGAGGACGTGGCTGGGGCGGCGGACGCGGAAACGGCCGCGGATTCGGTCGCGGCGGAGGCTACGGCGTCCGCTACCGGCAGCGCGGCACTTCCACCGAGCCCGAGAAAAAAGACGATTAGCGAACCCGCAACGACCCGGGAGGGGCGATGCCCGATAAACGCCTGATTGCCGTGGCCGCCGAAGACGACCGCGGCCTGGAAAGCAACGTGAGCCACCACTTCGGTCGCTGCCCGTACTACGTCATCGTGGAAAGCGAGGACGGCAGCATCGGTCCCGTGCGCGTCGTGGCCAACCCGCATTACGACGAACACAGCCCCGGCAAGATACCGCTGTTCATCAAGTCCCAGGACGTGACGGTGATGATTGCCGGGGGGATGGGGCGGCGTGCCATTGATATCTTCGATCACCACGGCATCGAGGTCGCCACCGGCGCCCAGGGTACAGTCCGTCGGACCCTGGAGGACTACCTGGGCGGCCGCCTGAGCGGCTACGACCCCTGCTCCGGCAGGGAGGGCGGCCACGACCACGGGGATCACCACTAAACCCGGGAGGGACCATGCTGATAGCCTTCACGGCCGCGGGAAAGGGCGGCCTGAAAGCCGATGTGGACCAGCGCTTCGGCCGGGCCCCGCACTTCGTCATCGTTGACACCGAGAGCGGGGACGCGGTTGATGAGTTCGACAACCCCGCGATCCATGCGGACCACGGCGCCGGACCCCAAGCCGCCGCTCTCGTCGCCGAGCACGGCGCCCGGGGCGTGGTGTCCGGTGACTTCGGACCCAAGGCCCAGGCCGCTCTGGAGGGGCTCGGGCTGGGAATGTGGAAGATCAAAGACCCGACGACCGTGGAAGAAACCCTCCGGCTCTACCGCGAAGGCGGGCTGGAGGAGATTAAGCCCCCCCGGTGACGATGCGGGTCTGTCTGGCCAGCGGCAAGGGCGGAACCGGCAAGACCCTACTGGCCACCAGCCTGGCCGTGTACCTGGCCCGGCGCTCCGGGTCCGTCACCTATCTGGACGCCGACGTGGAGGAACCCAACGGGTTCCTCTTTTTGCGACCGGAAATCGAGCTGCAGGAGCGGATGGCGGTGCCGGTGCCCGCTCTGAAGACCGGCGTCTGCTCCGGGTGCGGTGAATGCCGGCGGCTGTGCGCCTACGGGGCCATCCTGGACCTGGAGGACCGGGTGATGGTTTTCCCCGAGCTGTGCCACTCCTGCGGGGGATGCCTTATCGTCTGTCCCGAGGAGGCCTTGGAGGAGGTGCCCCGGGAGATCGGCACCCTTTCGCGGGGAATGAGCGGATCGCTGACCTGCTGCGCCGGCCGGCTGGACATCGGTGAGACGCGGTCCGCCCCGCTCATCGAGCGGCTGCTGGATTGGGCACCGCCCGGGCGTGTCGAGATTGTTGACGCCCCACCCGGAACCTCGTGCAGCGTCACGGCCGCCCTGCGCGGCGCCGACCTCCTCGTGCTCGTCACCGAGCCCACCCCCTTCGGGCTGCACGACCTGCGGCTCTCGGTGGAGCTCGGCCGCACGCTGGGGCTCGGGATGGTCGCCGTCATCAACCGCAGCGATCTGGGCGGTGACGAGGTGCGGGAGTACCTCACCCGGGAGGGGATTCGGGTAGTCGCCGAGATTCCCTTCCGGCGCGAGATAGCCGCCGTTTACGCGGCCGGTGGGCTCTGCCTGGACGGCTCGCCGGAGGTCTTGGGCGCGGTGGAGGCCCTCGCCGAGGAGGTGGACCGTGCCGGTTAAGGAGCTGGTGGTCGTCTCCGGCAAAGGGGGTACGGGAAAAACCTCGCTGGCCGCCTCGCTGGTGGAGCTGGCCCGGGGCGAGCACCCCGTGGTGGCGGTTGACGCCGACGTGGACGCGTCCAACCTGGCCCTGATCCTGGACGCCAAACCCGGTGAGCCCCACGATTTCGTCGGCGGCGAGCTGGCCTTCGTCGCCCCGGAGCTCTGCACCGGTTGCGGGGCCTGCGTCGAGGCCTGCCGTTTCGCGGCGATCGCCATGACGGACGGCAAGGCCCTCGTGGACCCGCTGGCCTGCGAGGGCTGCCGGGTCTGCCGGGCGGTCTGTCCCGCCGGCGCCGTGACCCTGCGGCCCAGTGTGGCGGGAAGCTGGCGCGTGGACGTGGGCGAGGGGTTCCACCTGATTCATGCCGAGCTCGGCATCGCCCGGGACAATTCGGGCAAGCTGGTTTCCAGGGTGCGCCGGGAGGCTCGGGAAGTGGCGGAGCGAACCGGGTCGGGATTGATAATCGTAGACGGGCCGCCGGGGATCGGCTGTCCCGTCCACGCCGCGATAACCGGGACCGACCTGGCCCTGGTCGTCACCGAGCCGAGCCCCTCCGGCATGCACGACCTGGAGCGGGCTCTGGACACCTGCGCCCACTTCGACCGACCGGCGGTCGTGGTGGTCAACAAGGCGGACCTGGCCCCGGCGCTGACCGAGGAGACGGCCGACCTCTGCCGCAGACGCGGCACGCCGCTCCTGGGGCGCCTGCCCTTCGACCGCCGTGTGCCCGGCCTGCTGGCCCGGGGGTTGTCCCTGATTCATCTGGACGTTTTCAAGGAACTCCTCGTGGAGCTTTGGGGGGAGCTCCGCGAGCGGTTGAACGGCTGAATCACCCACGCGCATGTATGAAATCGCAGAGCGGGGGCTACGTGCCCGCCCGTAGAAAACCCTCCCTCCCGCCGGTCTTGACCCCGGCGGAAATAGCGTTTATATTGGAAGATGATGAAGAAGAAGACGCGCCTTCTCGACGCGGGAGCGGAACACGATGAAAAGGTTGTCGGTAATAATTTTCGCGCTGGCGTTCGTCGGGGCGGCCTGGGCCGGCGAGTGGCACATCGAGAATGTGGATTACATAGGCAGTAGTGATACCAATACCTCTCTCAAACTGGACACGGACGATCTGCCTTTTATTTCTTGGCATCACACACGTTCATGGACCAAAGAGGATGCTTTTCAGATAGGGTAGCATATCCGGGTCGTTTCGGTGGTTGAAGCGGAACTCCATTTCTCTGATGAACAGGTGGAAGTTTCGCTTGAAGCCGCCGTGATAGACCT
>DATKYS010000122.1 GCA_035528375.1 bacterium | reverse complement strand
GGGTGACCCTAGAAAACGACGCCCAGGCCCAACGACAGGACCAGGTCCGTACCCTGGCCCGAATAACCGCCGTAACCCAGCACCTGGCCGAAACTAACGTCGTAGCTCGCCTTGACCGGCACGAAGAGGTCCTCGGTGAGGAACACTTCGGCGCCCAGGGCGAGGCAGGCGCAGGGGCAGGGCTGAAATATCCGCCCGTAGTCGTAATCCCGGCCGCCCACGGTCTCCCGGGCCCGCAGCCACTCCACCCCCAGGCCGAGACAGCACCAGAACCGCACGGTCCCCCCCTCGTCCATCCGGACCCCGGCGAACCCCAGGGCCGAAACCGAGTGAGCCTCGGCCTCCTCGACCCGGTTCGGCTCCTCCCCCGTGCCCACGTAGCCCCCCGTGTCGTAGGTCCCGTACTTGACCGTCAGCCCCCAGATGGAGAGCCCCAGGCGCAGGGTGAGCTCGACCTCGCAGCCCAGGGAGGGCCCGAACATGGTGCGGTCCGGGTCGCCGGGCAGGGCGACCCAGTCGCCCACGGCCAGCATGGTGTCGGCGTAGAGCGCCAGGCACACCTCGGTGTCCGCGGCGGTCGCGCTCAACGCGGGGGCGAGCAGGAGTAGGAGGGCGGGGTTACGCATCCCCCAGCATCTCCTCGGTGACGTAACGCAGGTAGTGGGGGGCGCTTCCGTCGGTGACGAGGGGGTCGCAGGCGGTGCCGACGCCGGCGTTGCAGGAGACGGCCACGCCGGGTTCGGGATCGGCGGCCGAGGCGGTGAAGTCGAACTCCGTCCTCCCCGTCCGCCCCTGCCCCGGGGAGTAGGCCGCGGTGCAGCGCAGCGTCTGGCCGATGTCCACCCCCACGCGGGGGGTGGAGTCGCCGGGCGGGGTCCAGGGGAAATCCGCCCCGCCGATGGAGAGGTGGAGGTAGTAGGCGGTGTCGTTGTAGAGGGCCAGGGAGCCGTCGGTCGTCCCCGCGGCGTCGCTCTCGCACCGGACGCCCAGGGGGAGGATGGCGAGGATGGGCAGCAGAAGCCGGAGGGAGCGGCGCATGGATTAGAGGTAGAGGCCGACGCCGACCGCGACGACCAGGTCCTGCCCGTGGCCGGAGTAGTCGCCGTAGCCCTCCACCTGGTTCAGGCTGAAGTCGTAGCTCACCCGGACCGGCACGTAGAGCTCGTCCGACAGGCCGAACTCGAGCCCGACGGCGGGGCTGAAGGTGAGGACGGGGAGGAAGACATTATCGAAATCGAACACGACGCCGTTTAACTCCTCGTCGGCGATCATCCACTCCACGCCGACCCCCAGGCCCGCCCAGGGTTTTACACGGCCGTCGCCCAAATACAGCCCCACGGAAGCCAGGGCGGAGAGGCTCATGGCGTGCGCCGCCTCGATTTCACCGCTCCCGTCGCCCAGCCCCACGATGCCGCCGGTGTCGTAGGTGCACATCCGGCCCACGACGCCGTAAAAGACGCGCCCCGGGTTCCAGCCCGCCTCCAGCTCCACGCCGACCAGGGGGCCGAACATGGTCCGGTCGGCGTCTATGGGGTGGGCCTTCCAGTCGCCGACGGCGAGCGCCGTGTTGACGGAAAGGGCGATTCTGAAGAGGGATTCGGACCGGGCGGAGGCCTCCGGCTCGTCGGCGGTGGGGCGGTACACGTCGGCCGCCGAGGCGGCGGTGACCATCAACGCTATGACGAGGTATGCGATCGTTCTCATTCCACCTGCACCCCCCGGAGGTTGACGTCGTAAACGGTGACGACGTCGTCGGAGCCGTAGGATGAGGTCGGCTCGCAGGTGAGCTGTCCGCTTTCGTTGCAGCCCAGGCCCCCCGTGGTCCCGCCGCCGCCGGTGTAATCGAAGGTGTACCAGCCGGAGACGCCCTGCCCCGGTGAGTAGGTCACCCGGCAGGTGACCCGTTCGCCCACGGACATGAGGGAGCGCCCGCTGGTCTCGCCGGGCGGGAGGTAGGGGAAGCTGTCGGAGCCTATCTGGACGTGGATGTAGTAGTAGGTGCCGTTGGTGACGGCCAGGCTGGCCTCCCCGCTCTCGGAGTCGGATTCGCAGCGGACCCCCAGCGGGAGGGCCAAGAGCACGGCCGCCACGACCCAGAGTGAATACCGGCGCATGGTTACCGCCCTTTTCTCGGGTGTCCGCCCCCGCCCGTCGGTCCGGGATGCGTCGGCGGTTCCCCCGATCCATTCTTAACCATCTAACTATACACTAAAAATTCAATTTTCCCCGAGCCCGCTGGCCGGCCGGTTACGCGGCGATTGAGGCGGCGGCTTTCGGGCAATTTTCCCCGAGCCCGCGGGGGAGTTCCTCCACCAGGGTCTCGCCCACCGCGGCGCACTCAGCGCTCCGGGTAGGTGTAGGAGAGGCTCAGGCGGTACAGGACCCGGTCCCAGCCGGAGGCGAGGTAGACGCCGTCGTCCGTCACGGCGATGAGATTCACGTTGCGGAAGTCCACCACGCCGGCGCCGCCCCAGGTTCCCGCGACCCGCTGGCGGGCGTCGAAGACCGTCAGCCCCGAGCGCGCGTCCACCACGTAGAGCCAGCCGAGGGCGTCGGTGTCCAGGGCCTTGGGGTCGGGGAGCATCCGGGCGCCGACCTCGAACACCGACCCGTCGGGCCGCAGGCCCCGTATCGGCTCGAAGCTCGCGAGGTAGTAGAGCGTGCCGTCGGGGGACGCGGCGAGGGCGTTGAGCTTGCCCGCGTCCAGCTCCCGGACCTCGACCACGTCGCCCGCGGGCCCCAGCTCGAGCGCGGGGTAGGTCACCAGGTCCCAGCCCGAGGAGTAGCTGAACACGACGGCCCACAGGCTGCCGTCGCCCCCGGCGACGAGCAGGTCCGGGCTGATCCCCTCGGCGAAGATTTCCGGCTCGTCGGCCCCGGCGGCCAAACGGAGCACCACGCCCTCCCAGGAATTGGCCAGGTAAACCTCGTCCCCCAGGCGGGCGACGGGACCGGACACCCCCGTCTCGACGAGGAGCTCGGGACCGTTCTCGAGCTTCAGCGGGAGGAGGTGGAGCCGCCCGTCGTCATCGCAGAGGACGACGCCCGAGTAGGACGCGTCCAGGCCCACCGGGGTGTAGTCCAACTCCAGGCTCTCCTCCAATTTCAATTCGACTCCTTCGGGTCCGGGCGGGTGAACCGGTCCGGGGAGGGGGACGGGCATGGCCGCCGCGCCGCCGAACCCCAGGACGCCGAAGGAGACCACGGTGCCGCGGGCGAAGCCCAGCCTCTCGTAAGTCCCCCCGTCCAGCGCCCGCACCCGGTCGGTGGGCGAATATTCCAGGCCCTCCGCCGGCGGGGAGAGGGAGACCAGGGACAGGTGGTCGCCCCGGACCTCCTCCACCCGGCCCGCCCCGACCACGGTCGCCGTCACCCCCAGAATCTCGCCGGTGTCGGGGTGGATCAGCGGCTCGCCGTAGCGGTAGATCCAGCAATAATCGTTGAATTGAACGCCGTCGCCCGCGCCGAGGGCCGTCTGGGCGGTGGACCACTTCTCGTCCAGTGAAATCACGGGCCCCGAGGTGGGCAGGTTTATCGCGAGCTCCCCGGCCATGCGCGCGGCCGTCGTCCGGGCGCCGTCGGCGCTCTCCGCCGGGGCGGCGGGGCCCTCGTAGCGTTTTCCGCTGTAGGGGTCGAGGACCAGGCCGGAAATCTCCACCCCGCCCCCCGCGGCCTCGACGGTCAGGGCGGCGGCGTAGTCACACCCCAGCGCCGCGGCCAACTGCGCGAGCTGGGCGTCGCTCGAGGGGTCTATGACGGTGTTGATGCTGGTCACCTCGTCGCGGGGCGCGGGGTTCAACCCGGCGTCGGTCAGCCCCTCATCGAATCCGGCCCGGGCGGCCTCCACGAGACGGTAGTCGCTGGAGCCGGGGACATCGAGCCAGACGGCGATGCGCCCGGCGGCGGCCAGGGCGCCGGCGGCGATGATCAGCAGAACCGGGACGAGCTTCCTCATGCGACCCCCTTCACCAAATTGGCGCAGTATAGACCATTTATTCCCCCGCCGCAAGGGCGGTGTCCACCATGACGGTATGCTATACTGTCCTAGATTTCCCTGCGCGCGGCGGCCCGCAGAGGACTCGTCCTACGGGGCCGCCCTACATTTGATTTCCCTGCATGCGGCGGCCCGTGGAGGACTCGTCCTACGGGTCCGCCCTACATTTTTCGTTGAAGCGGGAACGCCGGAGTTGTCCGTAACGTTTCCCGACGGGCGCGGGCGGACGGAGGGTTCACGTGATCAATGTGGAAGTGATGTTGCCGGGCGCGGAGCCCGTGGCGCTCGAGGTGGAACGGGGCACGCCGATCCAGCGGGTGCTCGTGGGCCTGCCCGCCCCGGAGCCCCCCTGGCTCATGGCCTTCAGCGACCACCACGCGCGCGACCTGCGCGAGCCGCTGGAGAAGGGCTGCCGGCTGAGCCCGCGCAACATCGCCGATCACGAGGGCATCCGGGCCTTCCGCCGCGGGGTGCGCCTGCTCCTGATCCGGGCGGCGGCGGAGCTCTTCCCCGAAACCTACGTGTACATTGACCACTCCCTCTCCGGCGGGTTCTTCGGCGAGCTGCGCCGCGCCGACGCGTCGGACTGTTCGGTGCCCGTCACGCCGGACATGGTGGAGGAGCTGAAGCGGCGGATGGACGAGCTGGTGGCGACGGACGAGGAGATAGTCCGGGAGGTGATGCCCCGGAAGGCGGTCATCGCCGAGCTCCGGGCGAAGGGGGACGCGACCAAGGTCCAGCTCCTGGAGCACTACCCCCGCGACGAGATCGTGGTCTACCGCTTCGGAGGCGTGCTGGACAGCTTCTACGGGCCGGTGGCGCCCCGGTCGGGCCTGTTGAAACCCTTCGGGCTGGTGTACTACCCGCCGGGATTCGTCCTGCGCTTCCCCACCTCCGCCAGGCCCGACGCCCTGGCCCCCTTCACCGAGCAGCGCAAGCTCTTCCACATCTTCCACGAGTTCTCGGACTGGATCAAGGTCCTGGGGGCGGAGACGGTGGGCGGCCTCAACCGGGTCATCGCCGAGGGCGACGCCAAGGAGCTGGTCCTCTTGTCCGAGGCGCTGCACGAGAAGAAAGTGGCCGAGATTGCCGACGAAATCTGCTCGCGCAGCCCCGTGCCCCGGCTGATTCTGGTCGCCGGGCCCAGCTCCAGCGGCAAGACCACCTTCACCCAGCGGCTGACGCTGCAGCTCACCATCAACGGGCATCGGCCGGTGGCGGTGGGAGTGGACGACTACTTCATCCCCCGGGAACGGACCCCCCTGGACGAGGAGGGGCGTCCCGACTTCGAGCGGCTCGAGGCCATAGACGTCGGGGCGCTGAACGGCGACCTGTCGGCCCTCATGCGCGGCGAGGAGATCCACCCGCCCCGCTTCGATTTCAAGGCTGGGCGGAGCGCCCGGCTCGCCGAGACCCTGCGTGTGGGACCCGAGACACCTTTAATCGTGGAGGGCATCCACGCCCTGAACGACGCGCTGACGCCGGAAATCCCGGCGGCGGAGAAGTTCAAGGTGTACGTGAGCTGCCTGACCCAGCTCAACATAGACAACCACAACCGGGTGCCCACCACGGACACGCGGCTCGTCCGGCGGCTGGTGCGGGACGCGCGCTTCCGGGGGTACGACGCCCTGGAGACGCTGCGGCGCTGGCATCAGGTGCGGCGCGGGGAGGACCGCTACATCTTCCCCTTCCAGGAGACCGCCGACGTGATGTTCAACTCCGCCCTCGTCTACGAGCTTTCGGTGCTGGGGAAGTACGCCCGTCCGCTCCTGGAGCGTGTGCCCGAGGGGGAGCCGGAGGGGGCCGAGGCCGAGCGGCTCCTCCAGTTCATCGCCTTTTTCCTGGACCTGCCGGATAAGATGGTCCCTTCGACGTCACTGTTGCGGGAGTTCATCGGGGGGAGTGATTTCCGCCGGGAGTAGGGGGTTTGGGTTGGCCGTGCGGTTTGTCGTGGGGCGGTCGCCGTGAGGGGGCCCGCGCCTCGCAGATTGCGATGACGTAGGGGCGGGGCTCCTGACCCGCCCGTTTTTCATTCAAATGAAGCCCTCACCCCGGTCCCGTCGGCGCGCCGCTCCCACGGGGAGAGGGGGAATGCGGGCCGCCGCGTTTACATTCCCTACCCCGACCCTCAGCCCAGCCCGTAGGCGCGCCTCTCCCACGGGGAGAGGGAGAATGCGGCAGTTCGCGGGCCGACCTAAAGGTCGGCCCCTACGAGGAAGGTGCGCGATTCACACTTTACCCGTAGGGGCGGGTCTCCTGACCCGCCCGTTTTTCATTCAAATGCAGCCCTCACCCCGGCCCTCTCCCACCGGGAGAGGGGGCCGCTTAACCCCCCTCCCCGGTCCGTAAGCGCGTTTCCCTCAAGGGGGGAGGGGACCGGCCGTCCGATAAAAGTCATACGGTCGTGTGACGATCCCGGTCCTGGACCGGGATTTGTCATATGTAGACTCGATTATTCAATGTTCGAATGATGAGAAGGAGGTCGCTCGGTTCATGGAGCGCTCACACGAAATGTATACCGGAACCTCCCCGGTGTATGACGCGCCTAGTGGTAGTACCGCTCGAGCTTGATCAGCCGGCCCAGGACGCGCGCCTCGCCGTGCTGCTCGTCGGTGAGCGGGATGGGCGCTATCTTCGGGTTCGACCCCACCATCCACATCACGCCGCCCACACGGCGGATGCGCTTGAGGGTGACGTTGCTCTGGTTCAACAGAATAGCGTAGATGTCCTGCTCGTTCATGTGCTCCGGGTCCGTGTCGGGGTCTATGAGGACGAGGTCGCCGGAGATGATGCCGTCGCCGAGCATGGAGTCGCCCTGGACGCGCAGAAAGTAGCAGTTGTCGGGGGTGCCCCGGGGGACGTGGGTGGCGACGGGCAGGGCCTCTTCACCCTCGGCCTCGAAGGGTGCTCCGGCGGCGATTTCGCCCAGGAGGGGGAAGCGCCGGATCTCGTAGCCGGGGAGCGCGGCGGTGGCCTGGGCGGCTCTCTGCAGGAGCTCCGTGACGGTCAGCTTCGAGAGCTCGTCGTGGTTGGTGGGTTTGCGCCCGGTGAAAAGCTCCTCCTCGGTGATGCCGAGCGCCTGGGCCAGGAGGGTTCCGTAGCGCGAGCTCGGCCGGTGTCCGCGGTTTTCCCAGTTGTCTATGTACTGGGGCGGGACGCCGACGAGGCGGGAGAGCTCGGCGGGTCGCAGGTTGAGCGCCGTGCGGAGCCTTTTTATGCGGGCGCCGAGGGTTTCCATCTTTTTTCCTCCCCGGTGCTTGACAGCGACCTATGATTGTAATATGATTATCTGTAGACTCTTTTTGTCAACCCCATGATGATTATAATATGCATTTTTACAAATGTCAAGCACCCGTACCGTCATCGTTTTAAAAAAGGAGGTCCCGTGCAGTTCGACATCTCGCAGCTCGATCCCGACGAGCGCCTGCAGGGCATGCTGCGGCTCTATCCCCACGCCCTCGCCCGCCTCCTGCACCCCCACCCCCAGCGGATTTCCTCACCCCGGTCCCGCCGGTCGGGGGACACACAGCGTTCCCTGGAGGAGTGGCTCTCGGTGAAGCTCGAGGTGGAGGAGCTTCTGTCCCGGCTGCCGCACCGTGAGAGGAGGGCGGTGGCGCTCTACTATCTCGCGGGCTACGCCCAGCGCGAGGCGGCGGAAACGCTCGGCGTCAGCCAGCCCCGCCTGGCGGCCATCCTGTCCAGGGCCCGCCGCCGCCTGGTCCGCCGTCTGGCGGGCGCCCCGGGACCCGACGGGTAGCGGTTTCAGGGCGTATGATGATTATATGATGCATCTGTTATAATCGGCCCCCCACAATCCGTAATAAGGGGTGAGAGGGGAAACCCAACACACCCACCCGAATCGGATAAACACCCAACCGCCGAGCCGCCCCATGTTCAAGCTCCCCGCCGACGTCTGGCCGCTCTCCCGCATCGAGAACGCCGTGGAGGAGGAGAACGACGGTCTCCCCTCCCCCGAGGCGCGCCGACGGGCGCGGGAGATTTTCCTCTTCATGCTCCGCGACGCAGACCGCTGGTTCTCCTCGGGCCGGCGCCTCAACCGCATCCGCGCCTACCTCACGGGCCGCCCGGACGCATGACGCATCTATGAACGCCCCCGACGACAGCTGTGCCTCCTCGCCGCGCGCGACCGTGGCCGGACTTCTGGAAAAGCTCATCGAACGGGCCGAGCGCGAAATCCTCGACGGCAAGCTCACCGTCGCAAAGCCCCGTGACCTCCTCGAAGCGGCGCGCATGCTCCTCGAGCTGGACGGCTCCGCGGCTGAGGGGCCCTCCGACGACGTCGGCCTGGGAATCGCCCTGCGTCTGCGCTCCGAGCTCGGGGCCGGTGAGGACGAACCGTAGGCCGGACGGCCCCTTCAAAGAGAAGCACTTGGAAGCGGACGTCTGGCACCAACTGCGGGGACTGCCCCCGAAGAGCCAGCGGCCGCTCCTGCGCCGGATCCTCCTCCGCGACCCCTGGCTTCTCCTCGTGAGCTGCCTCTACCCCGACCGGCGCTTCGAGCCCTTCCACCGCGAGTGGCTCCGCCTGGTCGCCCGTGAGCCCCGGACGCTCATCCTGGCGCCGCGGGGCTTTTTCAAGACCACCGTGGTCACCGTGGGTTTTCTAGCCCACCGGGCGCTCTTCGACCCCGAGGGGGCCTACCTGGTCGCCTCGGAAACCGGCCGCCAGGCCCGGCTGATTCTGGCCGAGCTGGCCTCGGTTCTCGCGCGCGACGAGGTAGCGTGGCTCTTCGACGGCCCGCCCGTCCTGCGGTTCACGCGGGATTCGATTTACTTGAAGCGCCGCGGGCGGCGGAAAGAGCCGACCCTGGCCGCCGTCGGGAGCGGACAGGGACTGGTGGGTCGCCACCACGACGGCGTCGTCGCCGACGACCTCGTCGCTCAGCGCACCTCGGCCACCCAGCGTGTCCGGGAACGGCTCCGCGACTGGTTTTCCAACATCCTCGCCCCCACGCTCCTGCCGGGGGCCTTTCTGCACCTCGTCGGCACCCGGCACCACCCCCTGGACCTCTACGGCGCGGCGCTGGCCCGGGGCGTGCCGGTCAACGGGACCGGCCGCTCGGCAATCCTGCCCGACGGCTCGCCGCTGCTGCCCGACCGCTGGCCCCTGGAAAAATTGGAGGAGCGACGGCGTGAGATGGGGCCGGTGGCCTTCGCCCTGCAATATTTAAACGACCCGAGCCTCGCCTCGGGGACCTTTTTTCGCCCCGAGTGGCTCCGCCGACGCACCGGCGGCCCGCCCCCTTCCGTGGCTACGGTCGTCGGCGTGGACCTGGCCCTGGGCGGCGGCGATTTCTGCGCCATCGTCGTCCTGGGCGTCGCGTCCGACGGCGACTGGCACGTCCTCGAGGCGACGCGGTTCCGGCTGGATTTCGCCGCCCAGCTCGAAACCATCGTCGAGATGAACCGGCGCCACCGGCCCGTGGTGGTGGGCGTCGAGTCCGTGGCCTATCAGCTCGCCGTGGTCCAGGAGCTGCGCAAGCGGCGCGTTCCCGTGGTCGCCATGAAGCCCCGGGGCGGGAAGGATTTGCGCGCCAGCGGCCCGGCCGCCTGGCTGTCCGGGGGGAGGCTCTGGCTCCCGCCGGAACCGGGCCCCCTGGAGGAGGAGCTTCTGGCCTTCCCCCACGGGAGCCACGACGACCTGGTGGACGCCCTGGGCTACGCCTGCGAGTTGGCCGCGGGGAGGGGGTTCGTCACCCAACCCCCCTCCCTGGCCGATCAGAGTTTCGGGTTCGGCGACGACCCCCTCGCCGCCGCCCTTGGATTGGATTAACCCCCCGGGAGGACCCTTGCCCCTCTTCCGCCGCAAGGTGAAGAAGCTGGCCGCCCCGCGGATGGGCCGGCCGCGTTCCGTCAATATCCGTCCTACTCCCATGTCCTCGGGTTCGCCGAGCCTGGCTATACTGCGGCGGATGCGCCGCCACGGCCTGGTGGCCGCCTGCCTGAACGTCATCAAGGGCCCCATCATCAGCGCCGAGTGGGACGTGAAGGACCCGGACGAGGGTTTGGCCAGGGAGCTGGCCGAGCAGCTCCGCCCCCTCTGGCGACGCCTTATGAGCCAGGCGCTCACCTCGTTGGACTTCGGCTACGCCGGGTTCGAGCTCGTCTACGACGCCGAGGACGGGGTGCGCCTGATCGAGACCCGCGCCCTGGACCCCGGGACCATCGAGGCGCTTCTGGATGATGAAGGTCGGGTTGCCGGATTGAGATGGCGAGGCGCCGACGGCACCGTGGACCTCGACGCGGAAAAGTCCCTCTGGCTGGTACACGCCGGGGAGTTCGGCGACCCCTGGGGCGAGAGCCACCTCACCCCGGCCTGGCCCTTCTGGCAGGCGCTCACCTACGCCGTGGTCTACGGCAACCGCTGGCTGGAGCGGCACGCCCTGCCGCCAGCCGTCGTGCGCTACCCCGCCGAGCTCACCGTGGACAGCGAGGGGAAGTCTGCACCGGCGAACGAAACTCGTGCCCTCGAGCTCGCCAAGCGGATCAACTCCGAGCACCCCGCCGTGGCCCTGCCCCAGCCCGTCGAGACCGGGCAGCCCGGCTGGGAGATCGAGCTGCTCCAGGGTGCGGCCGACGTCGGCCCCCTCCTGGACTGGGTCGGCTACCTCTCCCGCATGCTCGTCACGAGCCTCTTCGTCCCCGAGAAGGCGCTGTATCAGGACGGCGACCGGGGCAGCCTGGCCCTCGTCTCCGAGCAGGTGAACACGTTCCTTCTGACCCTGGACGGCATCGCCCGGGAGCTGGCGGAGCAGATTTCGACGGGTCTCCTGGAGCCGCTGGCCGGGCTCATCGGTCGCCCCGGGGCGAGGCCGAGCCTGGTCATCGCCACACTGTCTGGCTCCCACAGGACGCTCTACAAGGAGCTCCTGGTCGAGCTCATCCGTCGCGGGGAAATAAACCTCGCCGTGGAGCAGATA
>DATKYS010000121.1 GCA_035528375.1 bacterium | reverse complement strand
CCCCCCAAGGGGGGAGGGGACCATCGCACCCCTCACTCCGGTCCGTAGGCGAGCCGCTCCCACGGGGAGAGGGGGACCGGAGGGGGCTAGAAGTCGTCCAGGCGCATGGGCATTATCAGGCAGAGGTATTCGTCGCTCCCCTCGCCCTTCAAGAGGCCCGGCCGCAGGTTCTCCAGGAGCAGCAGCTCGATTTCCGGGGCGTCGGTGGCCTTGAGGGCGTCGCCGACGTAGCGGGCGTTGAAGCCTATTCTTAAAGGCTCGCCCTCGAAGGACGCTTCCACCGTTTCCACGGCCTCGCCCTGCTCGCTCTTGCCGGTCACGCGGATGACGTTCCCCTCGAACTCGTATGCGACGCGGTGGGATGTCTCGTCGGCCATCAAGGCCACGCGGCGGGTGGCGTCCTCGAATAGGCCGCGGTTGATCCGCGTCCGGCGCGGGAACTCCTTGGGGATGAGCTTATCGTAGTCGGGGTACTCGCCCTCGATGAGGGACGCGGTGAGGACGGTGTCGGCGAAGGCGGCCACGATGTGGCCGGGGCCGAGGGAGAGCTCCACCTTCTCCACCTTGGCGGCCAGTTTGTCCATCTCGACCACCGCCTTGGTGGGGACGATGCCGGCGAAGTCCAGCTCCACCCCGTCGTCCAGGGTGCGGACGCTCTTGGCCAGCCGGCGCCCGTCGGTGGCGACGAAGGTCAGCTCCCGCCCCTTGGCCACGACGTACGCCCCGTTGAGGAAGTAGCGGGTCTCGTCGTAGCTGACGGCGAAGATGGTCTGGCGGATCATCTCGCGCAGGGTGTCGGAGACGACGGTGAGCGAGCTCTCCGGCGAAATCTCCGGGCGGGGCGGGAACTCGTCGGCTTCGATGCCCACCAGGGAGAAGCGGGAGTTCTCGCACTTGACCGTGCACCCCGTGCCCTCGGTGGCGAGGGTCACCTGGGCCTCGGGGAGCTCGCGCAGGATGTCGGTGAGCTTGCGCGCGGGGAGGGTCAACTCGCCGCCGGCGGAGACCTGGGCGGAGATTTTACAGCTCACCCCCACCTCGAGGTCGGTGGCGGTGAGGTAGAGGCGCCCCTCCTCGGCGTCGGCCTTCAAGAGCACGTTGGAGAGCACCGGGAGAGGCGGGTTCTTCTTGACCACGCCGGCCACCATAGCCAGGGTGTCGAAGAGGATGCCTCGGGAACAGCTGAACTCCATCAAACTCCTCCCTGCGTGGGAGATTTTAACGCCCGGAACGTTCCGCCGTGGAGAATGACCCGAGCGGGCCCGTCAAGCTCCTCCCAGTATGGGAGATTTATAACACCTGATAAGTTCCGCCGTCATGGACGACAAGTCGGGCTCGGCAAACTCCTCCCCGTGTGGGGGACCTGAAACGTGCCCTGGCGTGCGGATGTCGTTACCGGAGGCGGGGTTGCCCGTCGCCTAAGTTACATACCGCTCGGGACCGGTTGAACTGCGTTAAATCACCGGCACCGGGGTTCAGGGGTATTGTACTAATCCGACGCGCCTTCCTCAACATAAACCCACAGGAGCAGGTCGTCGCCGCCGGGGTCCTCTTCCGGGCCTATCGCGGCGAGGTCGGTCTGCCACTCCCCGTCCTCGCCGGCGGTGGCGAGCCAGACTCCGCGCTCGTCCGCGCCGTACTCCAGGGGGTGTCCGTGGACATCGGTGGGTCGGCCATCTTTTAAAAAACGCTCGTCGCCCAGGTAGGGACCGGTCCAGCCGGTCGCCTCCCCACCCGTCTCGCCCTCCCCCGTCGCGCCCTCTCCCCCCGTCGCGCCCTCTTCCCCCGTTTCGCCCTCTTCCCCCGTTTCGTCCTCTCCCCCCTCGCCCGCGGGTTTATTTACCAGCTCCCCCAACCCCGCCGGCCAGCGGCCCACGTCGGAGTGGAAGCGCTCGACGGCCCCCGAAACCTCCTCCAGGCGTTGGACCTCGGGCGGGAGCTCCCCGGGGCGGGTCAGCCAGTACCCCAACGCGAGCCCCACCAGGGCCAGGACGGCGATCCGACTCACCGACTTCCACCGCCCCGCGCGCGCCTCCAGCTCGGCCGCGCACTCGGGACAGACGTTGCGTCCGTCCACCCGGGTCCGGCATTCGGAGCAGACCAGGCGGCCGCAGTTCATGCAGACCCCGACGACCGTGCTCGCGGGATGATTCGGGCAGACGTGTTCGCCGGGGCTCATGAGCGGGTCCGTCGCGAGACGGTGAAGCATCCTCGGCAGTATAGCACCGGGGGTGGGGCGTGTCAAAGGGCCCCGTCCGTGTGCTATCATTAACCCCGTCCGGGAACCCGGGGGGTCCCCCGGAGCGTTTTCCAATCGAACCCACCACCGAGGACGGGTCATGCCCCGAACCAACGA
Organism: bacterium; assembly: GCA_035528375.1. Classification (NCBI taxonomy): domain Bacteria; species bacterium. Next base: position 613 of record DATKYS010000121.1, on the reverse strand, counting down.
TGACGGGAAGGAGCGGGCGATGCCCCGCTGGCTGCAGGTCGTCACCTGGCCTTTCCGCAAATACCGAGAGCACCACCGGCGGCTGTCCAAGACCCTGCGCTTTTTCGAGGGCCTGGCCGTCGCCCTCGTCATCGCCCTCGTCCTGCGCGAGGTGGCCATCCAGGCCTCCTGGGTTCCCTCCACCTCCATGTACCCCACCCTGGAGAAGGGGGACTTCCTCCTGGTCAACCGCCTGGTGTACCTCTTCAACGAGCCCGAGCCGCGCGACATCATCGTCTTCCGCCACTGGACCTACGACCCGCGGACGCTGGCGGAGGTGGAGACGGACTTCATCAAGCGGTGCATGGCCGTGCCCGGGGAGTACTTCAGCTTCCACGGCGGCTTTTTGTGGAAGGACACGGACGCCGACCACTCCGACGCCGGGCCCCTGGACGAGAGCGCCTACCTGCGGCCCGCCTACATCGGCAAGACCTTCCTCCCGAATCCCCGGGAGACCGACTTCCGCTCCGGCGAGCCCTTCGAGGACGGGGTCTGGTACCAGGTCCCCGAGGACCGCTACCTCATGCTGGGGGATAACCGGACCCGCTCCGCCGACAGCCGCTACTGGGGTTAT
>DATKYS010000120.1 GCA_035528375.1 bacterium | reverse complement strand
TACCTTATAAAAAAAACGGGCCGACCTGAAGGTCGGCCCCTACCTCATCGTAATACGCGGCGGCCCGTAGAAGGGCCGCCCTACGTCGTCGCAACTGGCGCGGGCCGGGGTGGGGGGTGCAGCGGCCCCCTCTCCCTGTGGGAGCGGCGCGCCGACGGGAATGAGGGTGAGGGCTTCCTTATAAAAGCGGCGGGGATTTGCCGGGGGCATAGCTCGCTACGCTCGGTTAAAATCCCCGCCCTACATTATTTACGGACAACGGCGATTTGACGTAGGGGCGACCGTCCACGGTCGCCCGCGGGCCGACCTGAACGGCGCGCCGTCGGTCGGCCCCTACCTCATCGTAATATGCGGCGGCCCGTAGAAGGGCCGCCCTACGTCGTCGCAACTGGCGCGGGCCGGGGTGGGGGGTGCAGCGGCCCCCTCTCCCTGTGGGAGCGGCGCGCCGACGGGCAGGGGTGAGGGCTTCCTTATAAAAAAAACGGGCCGACCTGAATGTCGGCCCCTACGTCATCGCAATCCGCGACGCCGGCGTCCACCTTCAAAAACCCCCGGACCGTTCAACCTGCCCCAGCATTCTGAGCGCCTGCGTCATTTCTCCAGGTCGGCGACCGCGCCGTCCCGGAAATAAAAAAACCGGCATCGCCGGGTATGAGTGAAAAATCCCTACCCCGCCGTCCGCGTCGCCCCCAGCCGCCGCACCAGCTCGCGGAACCGCTCCCCCCGCTCGACGAAGTTCAGGAACTGGTCGTAGCTGGCGCAGGCCGGCGACAGAAGTACGATCTCGCCAGGCGCGGCCAGCTCCGCCGCCCTCGCCACCGCCGCCTCCAGGGTTTCCGCCGCCTCCATCTTTACCAGATGAGGCCGGTAGCCGTCCGCCGCGATCTCCTCCTCCCCCCGCTCCACGGCGCGCCGGATCGCGTCGGCCGTCTTACCCACCAAAAGGCACCCCTTGGCGCGCAGCGCGATCTCCCGACCCAGCTCGATGAAGGGCGTCCCTTTGTCGTAGCCGCCGGCGATGAGCCACACCGGCTCGGTGAAGCTATGAAGTGCCGCCATCGCCGACTCCGGCGTCGTGGCGATGGAGTCGTTGAAGTAGGTCACGCCGTTCACCGTGGCGATTTCCTCCAGACGGTGGGCGATGGGCCTGAACGCCGCCAGCGCCGCCGCCGTCACCGACAGCGGGATGCCGAAGGCGTAGGCCGCCCCCGAGGCCGCCAGGGCGTTGGCCACGTTGTGGTCGCCCCGCGGGGCGAATTTATCCAGCTCGAAGTACCGCTGCTCCGCCCCGGCGAAACGGGCCACCAGCCGCCCCTTGCCCTCGTGGTTCCCTCGCTCCCGGTAGAAGTTGACCCCCTCGCCCACCTCCAGCCCGAACCGGAGGACCGATCCCCGGGTCAGCTCCGCCAGCTTGGCCACCTGCGGGTCCTCGGCGTTGAGCACCGCCGAGTCCCGGGCGGTCTGGTGCGTGAGTATTTGGGATTTCGCCTCGATGTAGGCGGTGAACGTGCCGTGGCGGTCCAGGTGGTTGGGGGTCAGGTTCGTCACCACGGCGATGTGCGGGGACCAGCCGATTTCGCCGAGGTCCTCGAGCTGGAAGCTGGAGAGCTCGAGGACGGCGGGCAGGCCCGGCGGGGCGTCATCCACGCGGTCCAACAGGCACACACCCATGTTGCCGCCGACCAGGGCGCCCGGCATGTGGCGGCTCACTATGTCCCCCAGCATTCCCGCCGTGGTCGTCTTGCCGTTAGAGCCGGTCACCGCCAGCACCGTTCCGCGGAAGCGCTCGACGAAGAGGGCGATTTCCGACGAGAGCTCGGCCCCCGATTCCCGGGCGAACTCCAGGTACGGCGACGTCTTGGGCACCGCCGGGTTGACGAATATTATATCCGCCGCGCGGAAGTCCTCCTCCAGGTGCGCCCCGAGGTGCAGCTCCACGTCCACATCGTGTAAAAGCGCGAGCGACGGGCGCAGCTCCTCCGCCTCGCGCAGGTCGGTCACCGTCACCCGGGCCCGGTGGCGGACCAGGTAGCGCGTGAGCCCCACCCCGCCGCCGAAGAGGCCGAGGCCCATCACCAGCGCCCGTTTGCCTTCCAGTTTAATCATCTGTTTCATCCAGGGGGCGCCGCTCGCGGCGGTGAACTATCGAATGCATTTACCTTGCGACGCGGAACAGGCTCGGCTACTAGCCGTCACCGACTCTCGACGAAGAGGGGATGTCGCTCGCGGGATTAATCTATCGAATACCATCAACCTTACGTCGCGGAGCAGGAGGGGCTACTAGCCGTCACATGCTTTTATCCGGGGGAGGGGCGCCGCTCGCGGCGGTGAACTATTGACCTTCAGCAACTCCTCGTCGCGGAGTAGGAGGGGCTACTAGCCCCCGAGGGGGGAGGGGGTCTCTATCTGCCCGTTCACGACCCGCGGGGCCTGGCCGAGCTCGCCGGTTGCCGAGGGGGGGTTCGTCACGACGTCCTCGCGCCAGGGGACGCGGGGCGGCGAAACGTCGCTGAAGGGCGGCACGCCTTCGATGTCCACGCCCTCTAGCGAACGGACGTAGTCCAGTATCTCGCCGAGCTGGCCCCGGAAGCGCTCGAGCTCCTCGGCGGTCAGCCCCAGCCGGGCCAGCCTCGCGATGTGCCGCACGGTTTTTTCGTCCATGCCTCCTCCGAGTCGCCGGCAATTTTACCACAGGGCGGCGTCGTCCCGCCTTGACCCCGACCCCGCGAGGTGCTATTTTTTACCGCGCGCTTTAACCACCGGGATCATGCAGGGCATCGTCACCTACTACGACTACAACAGGGGCTACGTCTTCCTCCGGCCGCTGGGCCCCGACGCGCCGGACGGGACGGAGGAGCGCTTCTTCCACGTCGCCCAGCTCGGGGCGTCCCGACTCTGGGGACTGGGGGTGGGGTGCGTGGTGGAGTACGAGCCGGCCGGGGAGGGCCTGGTGGAGTGGGTGAGGCTGGCGCACTGAGCACCCGTCGGCCGGGTTTCCTCCGCACCTTTGGGGAGCTCGCTTACGGGTCAGGGTGGGGGAGGCGGCATAGATTTTCACATGCCAACCGGCGTCTTCGCGGGACACGATCGAACGTAAGGCTCGCGGGGCGTGGCGCAGGAGAAAATGTAGGGCTCGCGGCGGTAACCCCTCGAATTGGTGAAATCTTTCGTCGCGGAACACGATCGAACGTAAGGCTCGCGGTCGTCGTTGTTGAAAAGAGGTAGGGCTCGCGGCGACAATCCCTCGAATGTCGACGGGTGTCATCGCGGAACACGATCGAACGTAAGGTTCGCGGGGCGTGGCGCAGTCCGGTAGCGCACCTGCTTTGGGAGCAGGAAGTCGGAGGTTCGAATCCTCTCGCCCCGACCAGCAGCATGATGCTGCACCCGGTATCGCGACGTGAGCAGATGTTATTTCATGATTCATCCCCGCGTGCAACACCGTTTTTACTCCCGACGCCCCGACCACCAACGCAGCGCGTTGGATCGCATCTCCGCGATGATGGTCTGTTGTGTTATATGAGGTTTTCGCCGCGAGCGAACCCTTTATAAAAAAAAATTTAAAAAACCACCATCGCAGGGCGCTGGACCCCGGCCTCGCGTTGATGAGTTAGTGTGATTCCCCAGTTCATCCCCGCGTGCGGCGCGCTTTCCCTCTCCCTGTGGGAGCGGCGCGCCGACGGGCAGGGGTGAGGGCTGCTACCTGTCCCCTCCCCCCTCTGGGGGGAGGGCTGGGGAGGGGGGCGAGCGGGCGGGTGTGGACACCCACCCCTGTGGTCGGCCGCAAATCCTCTCCATAGATGCCGACATTCACGTCGGCCCGTATCAACATCCTCGGCCGGATAGCCCAAAGCCCGCCGCTGGACAGCCCGGCGGCTTTGTGTTATTTTACCCGCCGCGGTGGAAGTAGCTCAGTTGGTTAGAGCACCTGGTTGTGGCCCAGGAGGCCGTGGGTTCGATCCCCATCTTCCACCCCACTCGTGATTTTTCGTCCTGTCTTCGGCGCAGATGTTGAATACAGGGCTTTT
>DATKYS010000119.1 GCA_035528375.1 bacterium | reverse complement strand
AACGGCGCGCCGTCGGTCGGCCCCTACGTCATCCACGAATAAATCCCGTAGGGGCGACCGTCCACGGTCGCCCGCGGCATTAGAAAAACGGGCGGGTGTGGACACCCGCCCCTACGTCACCACACACCACCACCCCCTCTCCCCAGGGGGGCGAGGGGGATTGTGAAAAAGGGCGGGTCCGAAACCCGCCCCTAAGAATCTCGACGCCCTCTTAGAACTGGGCCTTGATGGCGCCCCAGGAAGTCTCCAGAACCTGGACCCACTCCTCGGTGATGAAGCTCCAGACGAAGTCCTCGCTGGTGGGGGTGCCCAGGCCGTCCTCCAGCCCCGCCGCGATGGTGCAGGTGATGGTCGCCTCGTAGCCGAACTCGTCGTCCGGCGTGAAGGTGCAGACCACGGACTGGGGGTCGGAGTCGTCTATGTCCAGCTCGCCGGAGATTTCACCGGTGCGGGTGAAGCCGACGGAGAGGGCGCGGCCGCCGGGGGTGAGCGCCCGGCCGCTGGAAAGCGTGTCGTCCGTCACGGTGAAGTTCAGCGTGTCCAGGTCAATCCCCGAGTCGTCGCGCAGGGTGAACTCGATGGTCGAGTCAATCGCCACGTCGTCCTCGCCGTCCTCGGGGTCTATGTCCTCCACGAGGGGCTCGTGGGTATCGAGCAGGCTCTCCAGGTCCAGGTGGAGCATCAGGGACTGCACGATCTCTTTATCCCCGTGGTTCTTCTCCAGGAAGCAGACGCCTACCAGGTGTTCGGTGTCCCAGCCGGTGGGGTCGAAGCTCCAGCAGTAGCTGTCGCTCTCGCCGGCCCCGGCAATCTGGAGCACCGTCGGGGTGTAGTCACCGCCGCGGACCACCAGCGGGTACGTGTCCCACATTTCCTGGTACACGAGCATCCACACCCACCACTCGTTGGTGATGTCCTGCTCCAGGTTCACCGTGGTCTCCAGATAGATGTCGTCGCCGATGGCGAAGCAGTCGAGGTCCAGGGTGGCCTCGGACTCCTTGGTGAGCTGACTGTCTATCCAGGCCTTGAGGTGGTTGTAGTTGTCCTGCCAGGTGGAGTAGGTGCCGACCTGCTTGTAGATGTAGTCCACCAGGGCGGTGGGGACGCCGGTAATGTAGCAGTAGCTATTGCGGTAGTTGGTGTAGGAGTTGGCGTAGCTGTCGCCGCTGTGGTTGGAGACCACCGTTAGGTCATCCTCGGTATAATCCTCGCGGAGATGCGTGAAAGCTTCACGCATCCGAGGGCAGTAGCCTCACCACGAGGCGTCGAAGTCTTCGAGGAAGACGGTCTTTTCCGCCGCCAGGGCCCCCACGGCGAGGACCAGCAGCAGAACCGTTTGCAGAGTTTTCATCAACTAACCTCCCTTTCGTCGGTAAATTTGCCTCGCGGGCGGGGAAAAGACAAATCCTCCCCACCCCTGATTCGACATAGGGGTTGATACCGGAAAGAATTTTAACACAGGTCAACGGTAATTGGCACTTTTTTCAAATATACGCTAGCGGATTACCGGCGCAGACCAGTTAGAGGGCTGCCGTATGAAACGGGCGGGTGTGGACACCCGTCCCTACGTCCCACTGCGAAACCGTCCGTAGGGGCGACCGTCCACGGTCGCCCGCTGGCCGACCTGAAGGTCGGCGCCTACGGCTCCCCCAGCAACCGGTCCACTATCTCGGCCGCGTTCGCCGACCCCACGTGCATCGGGTCGAGGAAATCCGACTCCAACCCCCCGAAGTTCTCCGGCCTGGAAAAATCGCGCCAGGTGAAGCCCGGGTAATCCAGGCCGTCGAGGTACGACCTCAGGTCCTCCATCCGCGCTTCGAAGGGGGTGTACCGGGAGATGTAATCGGTCATCTGCGGGGAAACGCAGGTGATGAAGGCGCGGACCTCGACGCCGTGCCCGGCGGCGAGCGCCAGAAAGGCCTCGAAGGTGGCGCGGCGCGTTTCGCTCAGCCGGTCGTAGGTGTTGAAGACATCCTCGTAGCGGAGGTTGATCCCCAGGTTTACCCCATCGGCCTTCCGCGGCGGGAGGGGGGTGGAGGCGAAATTCCCGTTCTCGGGGAGGATGCGGTTCAGGCGGTTCGGACCCTGGCCGGTGATCCACCGCCACACCGAGACGAAGCTCATCCGCAACGATTCGGACAACTTCATCAGTATCGGCCCGTCTCCGGAGAGGGGGATGATCATCCACGGCTGGAGGTACCGGGCCAGCTCGGGAAGCATCAGGAGCTCACCCCGCGTCTCCCGGTACGGGTGGAAGAGCTCGGGGTCCATGCCGAGGATGACCAGGCGCGGGGGCCGCGGGCTTTTATCGAGAATCATCGCCAACAGGGCGTATAGGTCCTCCGCCCGGCAGTTGGCCACGCCGAAGTTGTAGCACCGGTACCCGTAGCTGTCAACGTACTCCGCGTCCAGGCGCATCACCCGGCTCGAGCCCAGGATGATGGCGTCGAAGTCGCGGTCGGTGCAGTGAAGGTAGCCGTGGACCTTCTCCTCCCGCGAGGGCAGATCTACGGGCGGCAGGAGCTGGAGCGGGTACCGATCGAAAGGGTCCACCAGGTACTGCAGCGCGAAGAGCACCGCCACCGGCAGCAGGAAGATGAACGTCAGCTTTACGAAGGTCCGCATGTTTTTAGAACTGGAAGTAGATGAACTCCTGGCCCCCGAAGGTGCCGAAGAGCGCCACGACCAGGAAGATGGCGTAATAGATCGCCCATCGCAGCGGCCGGGGCGTCCGCCCGAGGTCCATCACGTGCGCCCGGCGGCGCTGGAGCCACTCGGCGATGAAGAAGGCCGCCGACACCGCCACGGGCTGGAAGAGCGCCCCGTGCCACACCCCGGACACGTACGGCGCGCTGAACATCCGCCCCAGATAGGCCAGGGCGTCGGCGAACGTCTCGGAGCGGAAGAAGACCCACCCCAGTAGCACCAGGCCGAAGGTGCCCAGCATCTGAAAAAATTCCCTGGGTGTCGGGAGCCGGTGCCCCTTGGCCACCACACCCTTGTGGTGCGGCGGGTTTTTTTTCAGGAGCAGCGGGATGTAGTAGCAGCCGTTCAGAAAGCCCCAGAAGACGAAGGTCCAGTCGGCCCCGTGCCACAGCCCGCTCAGGGTGAAGGTGACGACGATGCCGAAAACCTGCCTGGCCTTGGAGCCGAAGGGCCCGCCCAGGGGGTAGTACACGTAATCGCGGAACCAGCTCGAGAGGGAGATGTGCCACCGCCGCCAGAACTCGGCGATGTCCCGGGAGAAGTAGGGGTAGGCGAAGTTGCGCATCAGGTCGAAGCCGAAGAGCCGCGCCGTGCCTATGGCGATGTCCGAGTAGCCGGCGAAGTCGCAGTAGATTTGGACGGCGAACAAAAAGACCCCGACGAAGAGGACCAGCCCGTCCTGGCGGGCGTAGTTGGTGAAGATGGTGTCCACGGTGTGGGCGACGAAGTCGGCGATGCAGATTTTCTTGAACAGCCCGCCGAGAATCTGCCGCATCCCGTCTTTGGCCCGCCCGAGGTCGAACTCCCTTCGTCGGGTGAACTGGGGCAGCAGGTTGCGCGCCCGCTCGATGGGACCGGCCACGAGCTGCGGGAAGAAGCTCACGAAGGCGAAGAAGGCGATGGGGTCCCGCGTCGGCTCGATCTTCCGTCGGTAGACGTCCACGGTGTAAGACAGCGTCTGGAAGGTGTAGAAGCTGATTCCCACGGGGAGAATCACGGCCAGCGACGACGGGTTGACCCGCAGGCCCAGGACGGTCAGAAGGGCGGCGAAGGAGTCGGCGAAGAAATCGAAGTACTTGAAAAAGCCCAGGAGGGCGAAGTTCACGACGAGGCTGACCACGAGCAGGGCCCTGCGCCCCCGGGGGTCGTCCGTCCGGGCCAGGCCGCGGCCCACCAGGTAGTCGGTCAGGGAGCTGACGAAGATGAGCGCCAGGAAACGCCAGTCCCACCAGCCGTAGAAGACGTAGCTGGCGACGATGACGAGGAGGTTCTGCAGCTTCAGGGGGGCCCGGTTGAGCGACCAGTAGAGGGCGAAGACGATCGGGAGGAAGACGGCGAAGGTGATGGAGTTGAAGAGCATGGGGCTCCCGCGCGGGTGTTCAGGCGTCCTCGTCGGGCACCCGGGCGACGTCGGCGCCCAGGGCGGCGAGCTTTTTCTCCATCCCCTCGTAGCCCCGGTCCAGGTGGTAGACGCGGTGGACGTGGGTCTCGCCCTTCGCGGCCAGCCCGGCCAGGACAAGCGCCGCCGACGCCCGCAGGTCCGTCGCCATCACGTGCGCCCCGGCCAGGGCCGTCATGCCGTGGACCACCGCCGTGGCGCCCTCCCGGCTGATGGTCGCGCCCAGGCGCACCAGCTCCGGCACGTGCATGAAGCGGTCGGGGTAGATGGTCTCGGTGAAGACGCTGATGCCCGGCGCGAGGGTGGCCAGGGCCATCATCTGGGCCTGCATGTCGGTGGGGAACTCGGGCCAGGGGCCGGTGCGGATTTCGATGGGCCGCTTGCCGCCGCGCCCGTCAACCACCACCCGGCCGCCCTCACCGGCGCACTCCACTCCGGCCTCCGCCAGCTTTTCCGCGACGGGAGTCATGGATTCCAGCGGGCAGCCGGCGAGAGTGAAGCGCGAGCGCGTTATCCCCGCCGCGACCATGTACGTCCCCGCCTCGATGATGTCGCCCATCACGGCGAACTCGCAGCCGTGGAGCGAATCCACGCCCTCGATTTCCAGGGTCGGGGTGCCGACGCCGGAAATTTTCGCCCCCATCGCCGCCAGCAGGCGGCAGAGGTCGGAGGTCTCCGGCTCCCGGGCGGCGCCCTCGATGACCGTCGTCCCCCGCGCCAGCACCGCGGCCATGAGCACGTTGGCCGTGGCGCCCCGCGACGGGCCGTGCGCGCCGGAGAGGTTGATCCTGCAACCGGCGAGCCGTTTCGCCTTCCCGACTATGTAGCCGTTTTCGATGGCGAGCTCCGCGCCCAGCGCCGCCAGCCCCTTGAGGTGCAGGTCCACCGGCCGGGTGCCGATGGCGCACCCCCCGGGCAGCGAGACCCTCGCCTCGCCCAGCCGTGCCAGGAGCGGACCCAGCACGTTCACGCTGGCCCGCATCTTCCGCACCAGCTCGTAGGGCGCCAGCGCCGACAACGCGCCCGCGGCGTCCAGCGACAACGCGTGCTCGCCGGTCCACTCCGACTTCACGCCGAGGACCCCCAGGACCTCGAGCATGGTGAAGACGTCGTCCAGCCGGGGGATGTTGGTGAGGACGAGCTTCCCCTCGCTCGCCAGGATGGCCGCGGGGTACATGGGCAGTGAGGCGTTCTTGGAGCCGGAGACGGCGATTTCGCCCTCCAGCCGCTTCCCGCCGTGAATCACGTACTTGTCCAAAGAGCCCCCTTATTCCAGCTTGAGCCGCCCGCCCGATTTTTCGATTTTCCCCGCGTGGCGCAGGAGGTCACACATACGCCCCCGTAGGGGCCGACCTTCAGGTCGGCCCCTACGTTTCACGCACTCATGACTACTTCCCGACAAAGGATTTTGGAGTTGAACGGCGGGCCGAGGTACACCAGGTCCACCGACTCGTCGCCGATGTGCCGCCGCAGGATGTCCAGGTTGTCCCCGAAAAAGAGCTCGTTGGTCCAGTCGGCCATGTCGCCCTTTCGGTTTCGCGCCGCGCTCCCGTCGGTCGCACCGACCCGGCGGGGATGGTGCGCGAAGGGTCAAAACCAGCTACAATATAAACAATTCCAGGCCGTTTTGTGAAGAGAGGGACCGTGAAAGGCGTCCACTGGCCCAGGTTCGACGATTCCCGGCAGGGCGATCGGTGCACGCGGCGGATTCTCTTCCTCTCCTGCCGCGACGCGGCGCGGGGGCCGATGGCGGCGGCGCTGTTGCGCGAGATGAGCGCGGGGTCCGTGGGCGCCAACTCCGCCGGCCTGGACCCCGCCTCCGGCCTCGACCCCCTCACCCACGCCGTGATGGGCGAGCTGGGCATCTCCATGGCCGCCCACACGCCCAAGCCCACCACCGCCGTGGCCGGCATCGGCTTCGACGTGGTCATCGTCCTCTGCCGGGAGACCTGGAGCCGGAGCCCGGACTGGGCCGGCTCGCCGACGGTGCCGTGGTACTACGAGGACCCGGCGCGGGTCCCCTACGAGCACGGCCGCAGGCTCAAGGCCTTCCAGCAGGTTCGGGACAGCCTGGCCCGGCGGGTCGAGCGGCTGCTGGACCTGCCGCTGGAATCGTCCAGCCGCAGCGCCCTGGCCGAGATGATTCGGGAGATACCCGGTTGACCCCGGCCCGCGGCGCCTGTAGAATCCGGCCCGGTTTTTTTCAACGCGAGGGATGAGCCCCATGAACGTGAGAATTTCCGAAATTTCCGGGCACGTGGGCGAGGCCGTGACCCTGCGCGGCTGGGTCTGTGGAAAACGCGAGAGCGGGAAGAAGCTTTTATTCCTGCTGCTGCGCGACGGCTCGGGGCGCATCCAGGCGGTCGCCTCGGCGGACGACCTGCCGCAGGAGGATTACACGGCGGCGACGGGTGCCGACCTGGAGTCCTCCTGCGCCGTCACCGGGACGGTCCGGGAGGATAAAAGGGCCCCCGGCGGCTACGAGCTCACCGTCACCGGCTTCGCGGTCATCGGCCCGAGCACGCCCGACTACCCCATCCAGCCCAAGGGCCGCGGCGAGGAGGCCCACGGCGTGGACTACCTCCTCGAGCACCGCCACCTCTGGCTGCGCACCGAGCGCCAGTGGGCCATCCTGCGCCTGCGCGACCGGGCGATACTCCACCTGCGCTTGTTTCTCGACGCCGAGGGCTTCGTCTGCGCGGACTCGCCGATTCTCACCGCCAACGCCTGCGAGGGGACCAGCACCCTGTTCAAACTGGAGTACTTCGACCGACCGGCGTACATGTCGCAGTCGGGGCAGCTCTACTCGGAGGCGACCTGCCAGTCGCTGGGGCGGGTGTACTGCTTCGGCCCCACCTTCCGCGCCGAGAGGTCCTTCGGACGCAAGCACCTCACCGAGTTCTGGATGCTGGAGCCCGAGGCGGCGTTTCTGACCCACGAACAGAACATCGCCCTGCAGGAGCGGATGGTCCGGCACGTGACGCGGCGGGTGTTGGAGGAGAGCGCCGATTTGATCGAGAAAATCCACGACCCCCGGCAACTGGACCACGTGGAACGGGAGGAGACGGCGGAGCAGGTCATCGCTCGTCTCGAGGCGGCGCGGGACGAGCCGTTCGCGCGGCTGACCTACGACGCGGCGCTGGAGAAATTGTCCGAGGCCGGGGAGCCGCTGGAGTGGGGGGACGACTTCGGGGCGCCCCACGAGACGGCCCTGGGCGGCCTCTACGACGTGCCCGTCTTCATCGAGCGCTGGCCCGCCAAGGCCAAGGCGTTTTACATGGAGCCCGACCCCGAGGACGACAAATACGTCCAGTGCGACGACCTCATCGCCTCGGGCGGCTTCGGGGAGCTCATCGGCGGCAGCATCCGCGCCCACGACCCGGAGCTTTTGGAGAGAAGAATCGCGGAGCACGGCCTGGACCGCGCGGCCTTCGGCTGGTATCTGGACGTGCGGCGGTACGGGGCGGTGCCGCACGGCGGCTTCGGCCTGGGGCTGGAGCGTTTCGTTCAGTGGCTCGGCGGCGTGCACCACATCCGCGAGGTCATCCCCTTCCCCCGGACGATAAAGCGCCTGGAGCCGTAGGGTCGGTCGTTATATTCGCAGGGCGGGGGCTGCCCTACCCCCTCCCCCCTTTGAGGGGAGGGTCGGGGAGGGGGGCGACGCAGGGCGGAGGTTTGGGTACCCCGCCTTTTTTCGAACGTCGTCACACCCGGCTGCGAGGACGTAGGGGCGGGGCTCCTGACCCGCCCGCGGGCCGACCTAAAGGTCGGCCCCTACGAGGGTGTCGTAAAA
>DATKYS010000118.1 GCA_035528375.1 bacterium | reverse complement strand
GCGCCGGGCTTGCCGTCTCGGCAGTACATGACGACGCGGCCCTTGACGTTGCGAGCGCATCGGCCTATTGTTTGTATGAGGCTGCGCGCGTTCCGCAGGAAACCCTCCTTGTCCGCGTCCAGAATCGCCACCAGGGAGACCTCGGGCAGGTCCAGCCCCTCGCGCAGGAGGTTGATCCCCACCAGGACGTCGAACTCGCCCAGCCGGAGGCCGCGGATTATCTCCACACGCTCGATGGTGTTAATCTCGGAGTGCAGGTAGCGCGAGCTGATACCGGCCTCGGAGAGGTACTCGGCCAAATCCTCGGCCATGCGCTTGGTCATGCAGGTCACCAGTGTCCGGTGGCCCATGGCTATCCGTTCCCGGATTTCCGCCATGAGGTCGTCTATCTGCCCCTCGGAGTTCCGGATGATGACCTCCGGGTCCACCAGGCCGGTGGGGCGGATTATCTGCTCGGTGACGACGCCGTTCCGGGCGGCCTGCTCCAGCTCGTAGGCGCTGGGTGTGGCCGAGGTGTAGATGACCTGGTTCACCATGCTCTCGAACTCCTCGAACTTGAGCGGTCGGTTGTCCAGGGCCGAGGGCAGGCGGAAGCCGTGCTCCACCAGTGTGCTCTTGCGCGAGTAGTCGCCGTTGTACATCCCGTGGAGCTGGGGCAGGGCCACGTGGCTCTCGTCAATGACCAGGAGCCAGTCCTTGGGGAAGAAGTCCAAGAGGACGTTGGGCCTGCTGCCCGGCGGTCGGGCGGTGAGGTGGCGGGAGTAGTTCTCGATGCCGTTGCAGTAGCCCACCTCGCGCAGCATGTCCAGGTCGTAGCGGGTGCGGCTCTCCAGGCGCTGGGCCTCGAGGAGTTTGTTCTCCCTCAACAGAACCTGGAGCCTTTCGTCGAGCTCCTCCTCGATGGAGCGGATGGCCCGCTCCAGGCGCCAAGTCTGGCTGACGAAGTGGCGGGCGGGGAAGACGGTCATCGTCGCCAGGTCGTTTACCCGGTTCCCCGTGAGCGGGTCTATGACCGACAGTCGGTCTATCTCGTCGCCGAAAAACTCGACGCGCAGGCCGGTGTCGCCGTAGGCCGGGTAGACGTCCACGATGTCGCCGGCCACGCGGAAGTGGCCGCGGCTGAAGTCTATGTCGTTCCTCGTGTACTGGATGTCCACGAGCTTTTCCAGAAGCTCGTCCCGCTCGAAGTGGTCGCCCGCGAAGAGCTTCACGCTCATCGCCTCGTAGTCCTCGGGGGTGCCGATGCCGTAGATGCAGGAGACGGATGCCACGATCAAGACGTCGCGCCGGCTGAGGAGGGAGGCGGTGGCCGACAGGCGCAGCTTGTCTATCTGCTCGTTGATCGAGGAGTCCTTCTCGATGTAGGTGTCGGTGGAGGGGATGTAGGCCTCGGGCTGGTAGTAGTCGTAGTAGCTGACGAAGTACTCCACGGCCGAGTAGGGGAAGAGGGTCTTGAACTCGGAGTAGAGCTGGGCCGCCAGGGTCTTGTTGGGGCTGATGACGAGGGTGGGGCGGTTGACCCGCGCCACCACGTTGGCCACGGAGAAGGTCTTGCCCGAGCCGGTGACGCCGAGGAGCACGTTGTGTTTTTTACCCTCCCCGAGCGCATTCACGAGCACGGCGATGGCTCCGGGCTGGTCCCCCTTTGGCACGTAATCGGTGACGAGCTGGAACTTGGACACGCCGGCTCCTGGTACAAAAGTTGCACTTAGCAAGCCGTAAAAGTTACCAGCGAGCGTCTTCGTTGTCAAGGGGTGCAGACAATAGTTGACACCTGGGTCACTTTAATATAACATCTAAAATCTGTGTTGAGCTATCTGTATCATATTGACATAGTTCCAGTTCAGCCACTCGCATTGCTATGATTTCAAATAGTATATGTCCCAGGTGCGGAAACGCCAAACTGTACCGCGTGCGCAGGGACAAGCTCATGTGCAGCGCCTGCCGGTACGAGTGGAAGCCTGATCGGCTTCCGCTGAGGTTGCGTACCGAACAGTGGGAAGCGATTATTCGGCACTTTATCAATAACAACAGCAGTAATTATATTTCCACGGAAACCCATATAGAAAGACGCCGCGTATTGCGGGCCCTGATGGTTCTGCGCCGGGCGCTGGCGGCTTCTCTAAAAGATATATTATCACGACATAACGAGGCGGTCCTCGAAGGCGTATCACGCTCTTTTCCGTGGATTAATACGCGCCGCCGGCCGCTTTACATTTTAATCGGGCGGAATGACCTGGTTTACGCCACGGCCCTGCCCGCGGAAGGGAAATCGGACCTTATCCGCAAATTTAAAAAGGAGCCCGTCTCGCTCTCCATCGCTTACTGGACTCCCACGGACGGGCCCGAAGCGGGGTACATCTACGAGGCGTGTCAGGTTGACGCGAAGGGTCAGGATGAGCTGCTCTCGAACTTCTGGAGCTACCTCAGGGAAAATCTGGTCGGGAGGGGCGGCATCCGCTACACCCGCCTCCCGCTGTACCTCGCCGAGTATGCGTGGAAATTCAACCACCGGAAACTGTCGCGGGATAGAAAGCTGAACCGCCTGCTGAACCTTCTGAGGAGTTGAGCGGAAAGTTGCGGCCCGGCAGCCGTGCGACCCAACCGACCAGGGCTTTTCGCCGACAGGGCGCCCAATCCCGACGACCGAGTGAGCACGACCCGACCGACCAAGGCTCGACGCCTTGGTTTTCCATAAAGGCAAGGGGTTTAAACCCCTTGTCTCAGCATTCGGTCCCCGCCCAACCGCGGTCGAAGTCGCGACCCTTGACTTGACGCCCCGACGCCCCGTAGTATCCACCACGTATGGATAGACGCGCATCCGTGGCGTTTCTCGTCGTTCTCGGCGCGGGCGGACTCTTCGTCGGTCTTTTCGTGGGGCCGGGTCTCGGCCCCGGCGAGTGCGCCCGGCTCCTCGCGGGGTCCGATCCGCTGCTCACGGGCATCTTCGTCCTGCGCCTCGGAAGAACCTTCCTGGGCCTGGTGGTGGGCGCGGCTTTGGGGATGGCCGGAGCCGCGCTGCAGGGGTTGACGCGTAATCCCCTGGCCGATCCATTTCTCACCGGCGTGAGCGCCGGGGCCGGGACGGGCGTCGCTCTGGCGGCGCTCCTCGGCATAGGCGCGGGCCTCCTGGGCTGCCTCGGCCGCCAGGTCTTCGCCTTCGCCGGGGGTCTGGGCGCGGCGCTCGCGGTTTGGGGCCTGGCCGGGCGGGAGAGGGGCTCGCGCTCGGGGCTCATCGTGGCGGGCGTGGTGACCAACGCCACTCTCTCGGGCGTGATTCTGGTCATCCTGGCCTGGCTGCCGGTGTTCAGCCAGGGTGCCGTGCTGGCCTGGCTCCTGGGCGATTTATCCACCCCCTACGTGGAGTGGTGGCCGCTTTTGATCACGGCCGTTATCGTCGTCGCCGCTGGGGTGTACCTTTTCCTTTGCGCCCCGGCCCTGGACGCCCTGGCCCTGGGGGAGGCGCAGGCCCACTCCCTGGGCGTTGAGCTGAAGCGGACTCGGCGTGGCATCCTCCTGGCCGCCTCGCTCGCCACCGCCGCGGTGACGGCCTTCGCCGGCATCGTCCCCTTCGTCGGTCTGGTGGCCCCGCACCTGGTCCGCGTGACCGCCGGCGCCGGACATCGGCGCCTTTTCCCGCTGGCGGCCCTGGTGGGGGCTGTGCTAGTATTAGCCGCGGACAACCTCGTGCGGCTGGCCCTCGTGTACCTCCGTCTGCCGTCCCTGCCGCTGGGGGCGGCGCTGGCCCTGGCCGGGGGACCTTTCTTCTTCCACATCTACCGGCGAAGTGGGCGCGGGGAGCTGCTCTAAGGAGGTTCCTTTGACGGAAAGCCTCTACGATCGCATCGCTGCGGTGCTGACCCGCATCGGCGATAAATCGGCCTTCGAGGAGGTCGCCCTGGTGGGTGAGGACGGGCTCATCATCTGCTCCTGGGGCCGGGGCGGGCACGTGGACCTCCTGAACCTCATATCCCTCCAACTCCAGACCCCCATCGCCGAGCTCCGCCGGGATTCCTCCGGGGTCGAGCTGGACGAGATTTTAGCCACGTCCGTGGGGGGGATGAAGTACTGTTTCCGCTTCTTCCTCGTGGACGGCGTGGATTACGTCCTGGCCGCCGTTTTTCCGCGCAGTCGCCCCTACCGCCGGGCCACGAATAATGCCATCGGGGAGCTCTCCGAACTCCTCTCCTAGCCCGAAGACCGTACCCTTCTCCTGCAGGGCGGTCGGCCGCCCTTTTTGGGGGCAAGGGGTTTAAACACCTTGTCTCCCAGCGGACATTCGCATGACCTTCGAGGAATTCAGCGAAAACCTCCTGGACTTCCCGAAAATCCTCCGGGAGCTCGGCGGTGGAACTCAGACCCACGCCGGTCGGGAACTGGCCCTCGCCCTGAGCCCGACCGCGGCACTTTTCGAAGTCCGAGAGGGATTGGCCCTGGCCGATGAGGCGCGTCGGCTCCTGGCGACGGACTCCCCGCTCCCCATCGGGCGGCACGAGGACCTCCGGCCCGCGTTCCGGAGCCTGGCCCCCCCGGGGGCGACCCTCGAGGCCGGGGCTCTGCTCGAGCTCTACTTCCTGGCGGTGGTCGTCGGCGGATTGCGCCAAAAACGGCCCGACGACGCAATCTACCCAGGTCTGGCCGCGATAGTCGCCGACATCCTGCCCCTGGACGACCTCCGCGACGCCATCGGCGGCGTCCTCGAGGAGGACGGCTCCGTCAAGCCCGACGCCTCGCCCCTCCTGAAACGCCTGAGCCGGGATATGGAAAGGCTCCGCCGCAGGATCAACGACCGCCTGCTGGAGATGATCGCCTCGCCGGGGCTGGGAGACTCACTGGGCGAGCGGGTCGTCACCCAACGGGACGGGCGCTTCGTCATCCCTATCCTGCGCGACTTCCGCGGTCGGGTGGCCGGCATCGTTCACGACCAGAGCAAGTCGGGGACGACGCTCTACGTGGAGCCCCTGGCCGTGGTCGAGGAGAACAACGAGCTGGCCGCCCTCCACCGCGCCGAGCGGGAGGAGATAGCGCGTCTCTTCGGCGAGCTGAGCGAACTGGCGCGGAGTCGTCTCGACGCCATAGAGTTGGACTACGGCCTCGTCGCCCGGCTGGATCTGGCGCAGGCCAAGGGCCGACTGGCGCTGAAGCTGGGCGGCGCCGTCCCCGAGCTCACCGAGGACGGGCCCACCCGTCTCCTGGCGGCCCGCCACCCCGTGCTACTGTTGCACCACCCCGCCGACGAGGTGGTGCCCGTGGACCTCGAGCTGGGCGGCGACTACGACGTCCTTTTAATCACCGGGCCCAACGCCGGCGGCAAGACCGTGGCGCTCAAGACCCTCGGCCTCCTGACGGTCATGGTCCAGAGCGGCCTGCCGATTCCGGTGAGCCCCGACTCCACCGTCGGTATCCGCGCCTCGGTGCTGGCCGACATCGGCGACGAGCAGTCCGTGGAGGGCGACCTCTCCACCTTCAGCTACCACGTCAAGCGCCTGGGCGAGATTTTTTCCGCGGTGGGGCGGGGGTCGCTGGTCCTTCTGGACGAGATAGGCACCGGCACCGATCCGGACCAGGGAGCCGCCCTGGCCATGGCGGTTCTGACCCGCCTGCAGTCCGCCGGGGCCTGGGTGGTGGCCACGAGCCACTACGACTCCCTCAAGGGCTTCGTCTACGGGGCCGAGCGCATGGAGAACGCCCAGGTGGCCTTCGATCCCGAGACACTGGCCCCGCTCTACCGGGTCAGCATCGGTTCGCCGGGGGCCTCGAACACGCTCCAGATGGCCCGCCGCCTCGGGCTGGACGGCGGATTGGTCCGCGAGGCCGAGGGCTACCTCGACGAGGAGTACCTGCGCCTGGACCGCCTGATCGCCGAGCTGGAGGACGAGCGCCGGCGCCGGGGCGACGCCGAGGTGGACAACCAACATTTGAGGGATGAGCTGGAGCGCGTCCGCCGGGAGACGGCCGAGCGCATCGCCCTGATCGAGGGGGGGAAGACGGCGGAGCTGGAGGCCATCCGGCGGTCCCTGGAGGAGGAGCTGGCCCGGGTGGAGCACGAGACGGAGGAGGCGGCCCGACGACTGCGGGAGAGGGGGCAGGCCCCAACCGACGCCGGTCTCTCCCGCCCCCGGGAGAGACTGAAACGGCAGCGCGATGAGCTGAAGCGGCGGTTCACCGCCGAGGATCGCGCCCCGACCGATACCGGGGAGATAGCCGTCGGCGACCGGGTGCGTCTGGACGGCGCCCGCACCGCCTCCGACCTCCTGGAAATAAAGGGCGACCGGGCGGTCATCGCCATGGGGGCGGTCCGGATGACGGTCCCCGTGAGCAAATTGACGAAGGTCGCCGACGCGCGCCCCGCGGGTCCCCCCGAAAGCGCGGAGGTCCCCGACCGCTACGTTCCCTCCGAGCTGCTCATCGTGGGGAAGCGGGTCGAGGAGGCCCTGGAGATTTTAGACAAGTACCTGGACGACGCCGCCCTGGCCGGGCACGGCAACGTCCGCGTCATCCACGGTCGGGGGACGGGGGCGCTGCGCTTCGCCGTTTTGGATTTCTTGAAAAACCACCGCCACGTGCGGGCCTTCGCCGCGGCGGAACCCAAGCTCGGCGGAATAGGCGTCACCGAGGTGGAGCTGAAGTAAATGGCCATTGACGACGCCAGTTTGGAGCGTGTCCGGCGGGCGGCCGACATCGTCGCCGTGGTGGGCGAGTACGTCCAGCTCAAGCGCCGCGGCCAGAACTACGTCGGCCTCTGCCCGTTCCACGAGGAGAAGACCCCCTCCTTCAACGTCCACGCCACGCGCCAGTTCTACCACTGCTTCGGTTGCGGCGTGGGCGGCGACGTATTCAGCTTCGTCATGGAGCTGGAGAAGATGGACTTCCTCGAGGCGGTCCGGCACCTGGCGCGCAAGTTCAACGTCGAAATAAATGAAACCGCCGACCGGACGGGGGACCGCCGCGGGGAGCGGGACGACGCCTACCGGACCCTCGAGCGGGCGACCACGCTCTACCAGCGCGTCCTCACCTCGCCCGCCGGGATCAAGGGCCGCGAGTTCCTCGCCCGGCGCAGGGTTTCGGCGGAGATGCAGGCCGCCTTCGGCCTCGGGTACGCGCCGCCCGAGTGGGATTTCCTGGCCAAGCGGCTCCCCCGCGACGGCGTCCGCCCCGAGCTTCTTCTGGCTTCCGGGCTCTGCACCAAGGGCAAATCGGGCGGGCTCTACGACCGGCTGCGGGACAGGCTCGTCTTCCCCGTCCGCGACCCCCGGGGCAGGGTCATCGGCTTCGGCGGGCGGGACCTCTCCGACGCCCCCGATACACCCAAGTACGTCAACTCGCCGGAGTCGCCGATCTACCACAAGGGGTCGGTGCTCTACGGCCTCGATCTGGCCCGCAAGGGGCTGCGCGATTCCCCGGCCCTCCTGGTCGAGGGTTACCTGGACGTCGTCAGCCTTCACGGCGCCGGTTTCGCGACGGCGGTCGCCCCGTTGGGCACCGCCCTCACCGAGGAGCAGGCCAAGCTCCTGGGCCGGTTCGCCGCCGATCACGGCGTGGTCGTGCTCTTCGACGGCGATTCCGCCGGACAGGCGGCCGCCCTCCGTTCCCTTTTACACCTGGTCAACGCCGGGCTGGCCGTGCGGGTGGCCACGCCCCCTTCGGGGAGGGACCCCGACGACGTGATTCGGGATGACGGCCCCGCCGCGCTGTCCTCGGTTCTCGACGCGGCCGTGGGTATAGAGGAGTTCCTGGTCCTCACCCTGATCGGCCGTCACCGCCCCGCCGACACCCTGGGACGCGGGAAGCTCGTGGAGGAGCTGGCCGGGCACCTCTTCGTCCTCACGGGGAGCATGGCCCGGGACGTGCTCATAGACCGCTTCGCCGACAAGCTCGGGGTGAGCAACCGGTCTCTGCGCCAAGACCTGCGACGCGCCATCCGCGAGACGAGGGCGGTCGCCGGCGACCGGGGCGCCGCGTCGAGACGGATCAGGCCGACTCCTCTCGAGCAGAGCGTGCGGCTGCTCCTCTTCCTCCTCTTCAACGACCGGGAGCGGGCCGGACGCGTGGTCGGGGAAATCCACCCGGACGACTTTCCCGAATCCATCCGCCCCGCCTTGGAGTCGGCCTACGAGGCGGTTCGGGCGGAGAGGCTCGCCGACGTCGGCCCCGCCGCGGAGAAGCTGGAACCGGCCGCACGGGAGGCATTCTTCAGGGTGATGGCGATGGAGCTGGACGAGGAGGAGCGGGAGAAGGCCCTCGTGGACTGCCTGGCCGCTTTCCGGCGCCGCAACCTCGAGACCGAGCTCATCCGGCTGAAGGCGGAGCTGAAGGAGGCGTACCGGAAGGGGGACGAGGAGCGCTATAGGAAGCTCCTGACCCGGATTGATTCCCTGAAGGTCAAGGAGGGGTAGACGCGCGAGCCTGCGGCATTGCAAGTCGTTCAATTACACCGCGTTTCATGATCGGGTCGGGAGCCCTCCGGCCCTTTTTACGCCATCTCGTTGACTTAAAAGGGGTAATGTCAAGGGGTTCCTTGGAAATTCGGTTCGACTCCGGCTATACTTACCGTGAGCAAAAAATGCGGCGTTTTTCCGCGACGCGGGTCGCAGCGTAATATGTAACTTGTTTTTGTTCCACGAGTTATCCTTGTCACAATCCCCGAAAACACTTCCGAAATCTCCCTTGTATCGCCGCCAGGATTTTCTTATCATTGCCCGCTCTTGAAGGTACGGCAACCGGTTCGGTTTGGAGGAGCCCGTGAAGGACGACGACGACAACAGCTTCGACGAAGAGCTTGAAGAGTCCGAAGGCAACGAGGTCAAGCACAACCTCCACGACATCCCCGCCAGCGAGAGTATCGAGAAGCTGATCATTCTGGGCCAGGAGAAGGGCCAGCTCACCTACTCGGAGCTCTACGACGCCCTGCCCTCGGACGTGGTCAGCCCCGAGCAGATTGACGAGCTCCTGATGCTCTTCGACGAGATGGACATAGACATCGTGGACACGTCCAAGGCCAAGATGCCCAAGACGGTCAAGGCGGGTGCCGAGGTCAGCCTGGCCCGGGAGTACGCCGACGCGCTGGCGGACGTCGAGAAGATACGCACCGATGACCCCGTCCGCCTCTACCTGCGCGAGATGGGGCGCGTCCCCCTCCTTTCGCGGGAGGGTGAGATAGAGCTCGCCAAGGGGATAGAGAGCGGCCAGAACGTCATCCAGGACGCGGTGTTCAGCGTTTATTCCACCCACCGGGATCTGGAGGCCCTCGCCGAAAAGCTCCGCCAGGGCGATCTCAAGATCGAGAAGGTGGTCAAGATAAACGCCGAGGGGCGCCTCCCGCTCTACAAGCAGAAGGAGTACATCCGCCGCACCTGCAAGATCCTGGCCGAGACCTACGTCGAGCACCAGCAGATAATGACCGAGCTCGCCGACGCGAAGCATGAGAATCGGGAGCTCGACAGGGCTCTGATTTCGGCCGGTGAGCTCGCCATCCGGGAGAAGCTCTTAGACGTGCAGTTCTCCCCCCTGCAGATAAACCGTTTCGCTGACCGCATCATAGACCTTTTACGCCTGATAAATCTCAAGCAGCGCGACCTGGAGCAGACGACGAAGAAGCTGGGGATAAGCCTCGAGGAAGCCGAGGCCATCTCCGACAACATCACAGTGAAGAACCCCCTGGCCGCCGGGCTGATGAAGCGGCTCTCCACCGACGAGGAGGGGCTGGCCCGGACGGTGCAACGGCTCACCAAGGCCGCCGAGAAGGTCCGGCAGGTCGAGCGGCAGGTCGGCATGACCACCGACGACCTCCGAGACGTGGTCAAGCGGATCCGGGAGGGGCGTCAGCAGGTCCACGAGGCCAAGATGACCCTGGTCCGCTCCAACGTCCGGCTGGTCGTCTCCATCGCCAAGAAGTACACCAACCGCGGCCTCCACTTCCTGGACCTCATCCAGGAGGGCAACATCGGCCTGATGCGGGCGGTGGACAAGTTCGACTACAAGAAGGGCTACAAGTTCTCCACCTACGCCACGTGGTGGATCCGCCAGGCCGTCACGCGCTCCATCGCCGACCAGGCCCGCACGATTCGCATCCCGGTGCACATGATCGAGGCGATAAACAAGGTCATCCGCACCAGCCGCCAGCTCCTGCACGAGCTGGGGCGCGAGCCGACACCCACCGAGATAGCCGACGAGCTCGGCATGAGCGCCGATAAGGTCCGCCGCATACTCAAGATAGCCCAGGAGCCCATCTCCCTGGAGACGCCCATCGGGCAGGAGGAGGACTCCCACCTAGCCGATTTCGTCGAGGACAAGAACACGGTGAGCCCGGCGCGGTCGGCGGCCTTCATGCTCATGAGCGAGCAGATAGAGAGCGTTCTCTCGACCCTGACCCGCCGCGAGGAGAAGGTCCTGCGCTTCCGCTTCGGCGTGGGCGACGGGTGCCCGCGTACCCTGGACGAGGTCGGCACGATCTTCAACGTCACCCGCGAGCGCGTGCGGCAGATCGAGGCCAAGGCGCTGCGCAAGCTGCGGCACCCCACCCGCTCGAACAAGCTCAAGGCCTTCCTCGAGTTGTAAACCGTTTTATACCAATATAAAGGAACGCCACCGGGCGTTCCTTTTTTTTGCGTCTGGACCGGCCTCACTCCTTCCGCGGGAGCAGGTTGTACTTCAGCGTGACGCCGGCGGAGAGGAGCCCGATGAGGTTCCCCGTGTCGAGGTAACCGCAGTCGGGATCGTCGAAGGAATCCGCACCGCCGATGGTGGCGAAGGGTTCCTCTTCCTCCCCCGACGTCACGTGCAGAATCTCCTCCATGCTCCGATGGATTTTCCGGCGGAAGGGGTGCTTGAACTGGTGGATGGTTATCTTCGACTTTTCGCAGGTCAGCATGGCTTCCGCCGCCGCCTCGGGCGACAGGTTGCCGAGCTTGGCGTTGAAGAGCTCCCCCTGCGAGAAGAATAGCGTCCCCTTCTTCTTCTCCCGGCACTCGATGTCCACCCGGCAGGTCAGCTCCTTCGTCGCCAGCACCCGGACGAAGGTGGGCAGTATGACCCCGCTCATGTCGGTCCCGGTTTTGGATTCCCTCGTCAGGTTGACTATCATCCGGTGGAGCACGTCCAGGTCCAGCGGCTTCTCGACGTAGCTGACCGAGTACTCGTCCAGAATCAGCTCGATGTCCGGCGAGCCGTAGGCCGTCATTAAAATGCAGGCGGTCTGGGGGAAATGGTTGACGACCTGCTCGATGATGTCCAGGCCGGTGACGTAGGGCATTATCATGTCGGTGACCAGGACGTCCACGTGCATCCGGTCCAGCAGCACCATCCCCTCCACCGGGTCGGAGGTGGCGGTGTAGGAGAACCCCGGGGAAAGTTGCTCTAGGCCCAGGGTGAGCGGCTCCAGGAGGTTTTCCTCGTCGTCAATGATGAGTACGTTTCGCCGGGGGCATAGCACGCTCCGCTCGTTTCGCCGGGGCGTAACTCGGTTTGCCAGAGGCATAGCTCGCTCCGCTCGGTTCGCTTCGTTTTTCATGTTCCTCGCGGGGTGAATTACCGATTTTGAATGGTCTGCCTCCTTGGACGCAAGATGTGTACCAGGGACGGAGGGCGGATCCCGTCGTTGAAACGGAGAGGCCCGCCGGACGCGGTCCGGCGCCCGGTATAAAAAAGCGGGGCGTCACCCCCGCATAAAAAAACACCGCCGCTGAATCGCGCGTTTTCCTGAAGCGCCCCCCATTTCGCCGGGGTGTAGCTCGCTTCGCTTCGTTTTGGCGCGCCAAACTGGTGTCACATCCCCCTCACTCTGAGCCAGTAGCATGTGTCCGGCGGGGGTTCCAGGTCGGTGAACTCCCAGACGGCCGTCTCGCCATCGAAGGTCGGCTCGGGCAGGTGCTTTTCACCAAAATCCTCGACCACGCCCCAATCCGCCCCCGGGCCCGGGCGCAGGTAGAGGGTGCCGTGGCCGATGGGGGAGTGCCAGCCGCCCCCCGTGCCCAGGGGGTACTCGAAGCAGCCGCCGTCCTCACGCCACACGTAGGGCGCCAGGTAGCTGGCGAAAAGCCGCGTGGTCTCGTACGGGGGAAGGTCGTACTTGAAGAGCGCCATGACCATGGTCGCCGACCACTCCCCCGCCTCGTCGTACTGGGGCCGCAGGAAGGCCCGCGTCTCCAGTTCCTCTCCGTTCACGCTCATCCGCACCCACGGCTCGAAGTCCTCGTCCGGTCCCCCGCCGGGGTAGATGAAGTACATGGGCAGCATCATCGGGGTCAGACCGGAGGGCCCCGCGTTGGTCATGTCGTACCACGCCTCGACCAGGACGACGTCCTCCCAGAAAAAGACGGTGACCTCCTCGTCGGACATGGAGATTGTAGGGTGCTCGGGCGCCGCGCCTCCGGGGCGGTCCTCCACCCAGCGGCCCGGCGCCACGTCGGCCGCCGCGGGGAGGGACGCCAGGAGCAGGATGGTCAGGGTAGGTCTCATGCCGCCTCGCGGGATTGATTCTTTTTCATTCCCATTATATCCCGCGCCGCGGCATGCGTGTCAAGCGCGGGGCTTGCCAGTGCGGGGCGGGCTTGGTATCATCGCGGCGAAGGACGACCCACCGCGAGGTTTCGATGAAAAGGACGCTTCTTCTCTCCGCGGCCGCCCTGGCGGTCCTCCTCGCCGGCTGCGACACGACCACCACCCCCGAGCCCAACCCGACGGACGCCTACGTCCCCCTGGCCCAGGGCAACGAGTGGGACTACGCCTGGGACCTGCCCGACGACGGCGACCCGATGAACTGGTCCGTTTTGGGCTCCGAGGACGGCGCCTGGCGCGTGGAATTGAACTGGGGCGATACGACGGAACAGTGGCTCTGGCGTAACACCGAGGGCGGCGAGTTCCAGGCCAGGCCGGCGGATGAAACCAACTGGCACGTCTACCTGAAAACCCCCATCGAGAAAGATAACTCCTGGACATACACCGACGATGACGGCGTGCTTTGGTATTGCAGTATCGACCAGATAGACATATTCTCCGAAACGCCGTCCGGGCACTACGAGGATTTGGTCTGGGTCACGGTCAAGGACAACGACCAGATTATCAAGAATGTCTTTTTCAAGGAGGGTGTCGGTATCGTTGAGGTCCGTGTGGACGACGACGGGGACCGGGAATCAAACTATCGCTGGTTGCTGAACTACTACACGCTGAAGTAAAGCGGGGAAATGCGCTGTCACGAGTGTAAATACGAGTACCGCTGCGGGGAGGGCCTGAACTGCGGCGGTTTTTCGCGGGAGGAGATGACCGCCCGGTACTCGCCCGGGCTGCGCCCCCTCTTCGACGCCGCGGCGGAGGTGGAGGCGGAGGGCTACTGCCGCCTGACCCGCATCGAGGAGTTCGCCCTCCTGGCGAAAAAGCTGGGCCTCCGGAAGATCGGGCTCGCCTTCTGCATCGGCTCCGCCGAGGAGGCGGCCGTCATCGCCGGGTTCCTGGAGCGGCGCGGTTTCGAGGTCTCCTCGGCCTGCTGCAAGATGGGCGCTTTGTCCAAAGAGGAGCTGGGGCATCCCCGGATTCACGGGGGCGCGGACGAGTCCAGTTGCAACCCCCTGGGCCAGGCGGCGCAACTGGGGCTCGACGGCGTGGGCCTCATCGGCAGCGTCGGGCTCTGCGTGGGCCACGACGCCATTTTGGGCCTGGGCTCGTCCATCCCCGTGGTGACGCTCATCGCCAAGGACCGGGTGACGGGGCATAACCCGGCGGCGGTGGTCTACAACCGCTACCTGCGGCGCAGGCTGGAGTAGGAGGTTAAAGGCCCGGAGGGAGGGCGTCGTCCAGCTTCGAGGGGTCTATCCCGAGCCGGCGCATCATCCGCCGGCCGTTCTTTCCCGAGAGCCCGTCGAAGGCCTTGGCCATGGCGCGGTACTGGGCCAGCAGGCGGTTCACTTCGGCGGTGGTGGTGCCCGAGCCCGCGGCGATACGCCGCCGCCGCGAGCCCTGGATGACGTTGGGGTGCCGGCGCTCGTCGGGGGTCATGGAATCCATTATCGCCAGGGCCCGCTTCATCCCCTGGTCCAGCCCCTCTCCGTCGGCTTCCCGGGCGAACTGGCGCATGCCCGGGACCAGCGCCAGGAGGTCGGTCATCCGGCCCATCTTTTTTATCCCCCGCAGTTGGTCGGCGAAATCCTCCAGGTCGAAGCTGCCCGTGACGGCCTTATTCGCCAGATGCTCGGCCTGACGGGTATCGAAGGCATACCGAGCCTTCTCCACCAGCCCCACCACGTCGCCCAGGCCGAGGATGCGCCGGGAGAGGCGGTCGGGGTCGAAGGGTTCCAGGTCGTCGGGGGTCTCGCCCAAACCGACGAAGCGGATGGGCACCCCCAGGCCGCCGGCGATGGAGAGAATGCATCCGCCGCGGGCGTCGCCGTCCAGCTTGCTCACGATCATCCCGTCCAGCCCCAGGCGCCCGTGGAAGACGTTGGCGACGTTGAGCGCCTCCTGGCCCGACGCGGCGTCCACGACCAGGAAAACCGCCTGGGGCCGGAGCTTCCCCTTCATCTCCGCCAGCTCGGCCATCAGTGGCTCGTCAATCTGCAGCCGGCCCGCCGTGTCCACCACCGTCAGGTCCAGGTTACGCCGGTCGGCCTGGCGCATGGCGGCCAGCGCCGTGCCCATGGCGTCCTCGGTGAAATCTTTCCCGGGGAACGCCTCGGCGCCGACGCGCTCGGCCAGTACCTCCAACTGCTCCCGGGCCGCGGGTCGCTGGACGTCGCAGGCCGCCAGGAGCGAGCGCCGGTTGCCGTGCCTAGTGTACCAGCGGGCCAGCTTGGCCGCCGTGGTCGTCTTCCCCGACCCCTGCAGGCCCACCAGCATCACCGTGGCCGGCAGCGGGAGGTTGAACTCGCCGGAATTTTTCCCCAAGAGGGTGGTCAGTTCCCGCTGCACCACGCCGACGAACTGCTGCCCCGGCGTCAGCGAGCCCAGCACGGCCCCGCCCAGCGCACCCTCCCGCACATCCTCCAGGAATTCCTTCACCACGGCGAGGTTCACGTCGGCCTCCAGGAGGGCGACGCGCACCTCCCGCAGGGCGTCGGCGACATTCGGTTCGGTGAGCTTCCCCCGCCCGGTGAGCTTCTTGAAGACGGCGGAGAGTCGGTCGGTTATGCGGTCGAACATGGCGTCGGCTCGGAAAGGGGCTGACGCGTCAGCCCCGGGGATTACTCAAAAAACCTGTGGTCGCCGTGGTTCAGGAGGCCGCGCCCTCCGCCCGTAGGCGGGACAGGATTTCGCCCAGGTCGCCCTTGAAGAGGGCGCTTCCGACCACGGCCAGGTCCGCGCCGCTGGCGGCCACCTTCGCCATCGTCCGCTCGTTGACCCCCCCGTCCACAATCACCGGCGTATCCACGCGCTCCTTCAGCCAGCGGACCTTGTCCAGGCAGGACTCTATCATCCCCTGCCCCCCCCAGCCGGGGTTGACCGTCATGATCAGGAAGAGGTCGGCCGATTCCAGGAGCGGTTCGAGCTGGACGACCGGGGTGCCGGGGTTGATGGAGACGCCGGCCTTTTTGCCGAGGGCTTTGATGCGGTCGAGGAGTCGGTGTACGTGGGGCGCGGCCTCCTGGTGCACCGTTATCCAGTCCGCCCCCGCCTCGGCGAAGAGCTCGAGCTGCTCCCCGGGGCGGGCGACCATGAGGTGCGCGTCGTAAACGCCCCCCACCGCGCCCTTCAAATCGGCCAGGAGCTTGGCGCCGAAGGTTATGGGCGGCACGAAGTTGCCGTCCATGACGTCGAGGTGGATTGTCTCCAACCCGGCGGCCAGGAGCCGGCGGACGACGGCGCCCAGGTCGGCCTGGTCGGCCGAGAGGATGCTGGGAACGATTTTTACGGCCATCTCAGGCAAGGGGTTTTGCCAGGGGCATAGCTCGCTTCGCTCGGTTAAACCCCTTGTCTCCTTCCTTAGAAGGTGTCCGGCGGCGGCGTTTCCCCGCCACCCTCCGGCGTCGGGACCGTCTCACCGCCGGTGGGCGGGCCCTTGCTTATTACGACCGTGACCGTGTCGCCCCGGGCCACCGTCGCGCCGACCTCGGGGTGCTGGCGGATGATGTGGCC
Source organism: bacterium (assembly GCA_035528375.1). NCBI lineage: Bacteria > bacterium. The sequence continues at coordinate 70,168 of DATKYS010000118.1, read as the reverse complement.
CGGCGGGATACTCGCGGAAAACTCGAAGGTGGTGTCCCCCATCACCAATTCCCAGGTGGAGACACGGCTGACGGCGGTGCGGTAGTCGGCGCCGACCAGGTTGGGCATCTTGAAGGTGGTTTCCTCGGAGCCCAGGGAGACGAGGAGGTCTATTCTGGTTCCGCGCGGCACCTCGCGCCCCGGTTCGGGGTTCTGGCCGATGACCGAGCTCTCGGGGACGTTGGGGTCGTAGCTCTCGCGGACCTTTCCCACCACCAGCCCGGCGCGGCGGAGGACGTCCTCGGCTTGGCGCTGGCTCATTTTGGTCACGTTGGGAATGCGGACATCCTCGGAACCGGCGGAGACGGTGAGCTCGATGATCCGGTCCGGACGCACGTTCATCCCCGGTTCCTGACGCTGGCTGACGACGTAACCGGCCGGCACGTCCGCCGAGTACTCCTCGGCCACCTTCTCGTAGTTGAGACCCATCTCGACCAAGAGGGCGGTCGCCGCCTCGAAGCTCATGTTCGTCAGGTCGGGGACCTCGACCTCCTCGCCACCGACCAACAACGGCATGATGATGAAATTGGCCAGAAGCATGCCGACGACGAGGGCGCCCACGGCCAGGGCGATGTAGAGCAGCACGGTCCCCAGGCGGGCGAGTTTCGGGGATTTCGGCCTCTCGGAACGGGGGGTCGGTTGCCGGGCCGGATCACCGAAGCCGAACCCCTCGAACTTGGGCCGGTCCTGGGGTTGCGAACCGTAACCGGTACCGCTGTCTTTCTGGTCGTTCATCCGCCACCGTTTGTTTCGAGTCTTCCAATCATACCCCATCCGCCGCCGGAAAGGCTACCTCACCCTCCGCACGAGCGCCACGAAGGCTCCGTCGGTTCCTGTCAGGTGCGGCAGGGCGCGGATGTCGCCCTCGGAATCGCCGAAGCGTCCCCGCAGGTCGTCGTCCAGCCCGAGGGCGGCGGGCACCCGTTGAAAATCGCCCCGTCCGCTCAAAAACCTGCCCACCACCCCCTCGTTCTCCTCGGGTTCCAGGGAGCAGGTGGAGTAGGCCACGAGTCCCCCCGATTTTACCAAACGGGAGGCCGAGGTAAGCAGGTCGAGTTGCAGGCGCGCCAACCCCTTCAAATCCTCCGGCTTGCGCCGCCACCGCGCTTCGACCCGGCGCCGGAGCACCCCGGTGTTCGAACAGGGTGCGTCGAGAAGAATTTTATCGAAGCTGTGTTTGGCGAGTGGCGGGAGGGACAGGTCTCCGTTGACCACCGCCGCGGGCAGGCCGAGCCGGTTTATATTTTCGGTCAGGACGGCGCACCGCCGGGGTGAAACCTCCAGCGCCACGGTTTTTAAGCCCCCGCCGGCCAACCGGTGCAGGTGGAAAAGTTTGCCCCCGGGGGCCGAGCAGGCGTCTAAAATAATTTCGCCGGGTCGGGGGTCCAGCGCCGTCGCCGCCAGCGCCGTCGCCGGGTCGGCGGCGTACACCTTTCCTTCCGCGTACGCCCCGGTCGAGGTCAGGTCCGCCCCGCGGGCGAGTCGGTAACAACCGGAGAACCCCTGCACCGCCTCGGCGTCCGGGATTATTTCCCCAGAAACCTCCCCGGCCGTCCGGAAGGGGTTGAGGAAAACGAAGGTGTCGGGCGGCTCGTTGTCCACGGCGCAGAGCCGCGCGGTCTCCTCGAATCCGTACCGTTCCAGCCACCGTTTCACCAGCCAGCGGGGGTGGCTGCCGGTGACGGTCAGGTGACCGACGGGGTCCGCTTCGCGATCGGGCGGTTCGGGGCGGCCCTCGCTCAGGCGCCGCAGGACGGCGTTGACCAGCCCCGCGGCCTTCCGCGTCGTGCTGAAGTTTCGGGCCAGCTCCACCGTCCGGTCCACGGCGGCGTAGGCCGGGACCCGGTCCAGCTCAAGGAGCTGGTAGGCCCCCAGGCGCAGGAGCTCGCGCAGGTCGGGGTGCAGCTCCCGCAGGGGCCGGGTCAGATACCGTTCCAGCCCGTAGTCGAGACAACCCCGCTTGCGCAGGGTTCCCAGGGTCAGCTCGAAGGCCAGCCGCCTCTCCACGGACGGCAGCGCGGTACCGGCCAGCAGCTTGCGCAGCAGGGGCTCGGCGTCCCCCTTCCCGGCGGCCACGCCCCGGAGCGCCTCCCAAGCCGCCGATCGGGCGTCGGGTCGCGCCGTCATTCCCTGTCCAGGCGTTCGATGAAGGTCGCCAGACCCATGGACGGAACGACGTTCCAGCGCCGGAGCTCTATCTCGTTCGTGTCTGCGTCCACGTAGGTGTTGCCGGCCTTGATGGTAAGGATGCCCTCGTAGCCGGCCAGGAGCGCGCTCTTGAGCACGTAGTCGTCGTAGGCGCCATAGGGCAGGGCCAGGCTCCGGACGGGCACTCCCAGGTGCTCCTCGAGGATCATCCTCGAGTCCACCAGCTCGTGCATCAGCCGTTGGGTGTAGGTTCCATGTCCCGACGGGGGCTTGGAGCCCCGGCCGCGCCACGCGCCCCGGTTGGTCAGGTCGCAGTGGGAAACCGTGTGGCTGCCGATCTCGAAGCCGTTGGCCAGCATCTCCCGGTACTGGTCCCAGGTGTTGGACCGGCCGCCGACGCCGATGTAGTTGGTGTAGAGGTAGAGGGTGGCCGTGGCGCCGTACCGCTTCAGAATCGGGTAGGCGTAACGGTAAACGCCGCTCCAGCCGTCGTCGAAGGTCAGCGCCACGCAGCGGGGCGGCAGGTCTCCGCCTCCGGAATAGACGGCGTCCAGCAACTGACCGATGGTGATGAACTCGTATCCCGACTCCGTCAGCCAGCGGACCTCCTCCTCGAACTGCCAGGGGGTGATGACGGTGGAGTACCGGGAGACGTCGCGGAGGTCGTGGTACATCAAAATGGAGACCTTAGGCCTCTCGCCGCGCTCGCGCCGAGGGTCGGCCCACTCGTCCGCCCGGGCCACGTCGTACAGAAGACGCCACTGCCCCACCTTCTCGTAGGGGTGGTAGTCGGCGAGGGTTTCCCAGACGACGGGCTCGCGCCGCAGGAGAGATTCACCGGTCGCCTGGGCGTGGCTTATCTCCTCCCACACCGCGGCGGATTCACCCGGCGAGGGCTCGCCGCGCAGCTTCGCCTCGATGCGGAATGTCTCCGGGGCGCGGTAATCGGTGAGGCTGGTGAGGTCGGGCTTGAGCGCCACGGACTCGAGCGGGTCGAACTCCACCCGGCGGGTGTAGTCGTCCAGGCTCGAGAGGTCCGGGCGGAGGTCGCCGGCCGCGGCGAGCGAGGAGATAACCGTCAGAACGATGAGGATGTATCTTGGCATATCGCGGTGCGTCGCCGCAAGTATAGCACACGCCGGCGGTTCCGTCCGGTGAATCCCGGTCCGCCGCGGATGAGACCTCTTGAGCCGACCGTGTTGACACCCCGGCGGGATAAACCTAAAATCCACACCGTGCAACGGCTTAGGCGGTTTTCTCCCATGAGGGTCGGAATCGGGTTCGACGTGCACCGGCTGACGCCCGACCGGCGGCTGGTCCTGGGCGGGATCGAGATTCCCTTCGAGCTGGGGCTCGCCGGGCACTCCGACGCCGACGTGCTGGTCCACGCGGTGATGGACGCCCTGTTGGGGGCGGCGGGGCTGCCCGACATCGGCCAACAGTTTCCCGACGACGATCCCCGCTACGCCGGGGCCGATTCCTGCGCCCTTCTGGCCGAGGTGGCGGGGATGCTCGCCGGGTCGGGATTGCGGGTAATCAACGTGGACGCGGTCGTCGCCTGCGAGCGGCCGAAGCTGGCGCCCCACGTCCCGGCGATGCGCGAGAGGCTGGGGCGGATTCTCGGGCCTCACGCGGCCGGGGTCTCCATCAAGGCCACCACCACCGAGGGGCTCGGCTGCACCGGTCGGGGCGAGGGCATCGCGGCTTGGGCGGTTGCGCTGGTCGAATGAACGAGCGCGTGAGGGGTTGACGAGGCGCTCAAGCCCCCATTCCTTTCCGGTTTCGCGGTCCGAAAGCGAGGGCTTTGGTGAAAACCGCTCTGCGTATATTGTTGATTCTCGGTTTGTTGATGGTCGCGTCCTGCAAAATCGGGCGGCGGCCGATGGGCGTGGCTTTCGTCCTCCGGGACGGCTCGCCGAAGGCCGATACGAGCCGGGCCTTCTACATGCCGGTTCTGGGCGACGAGGTGCAACCTACGGGGCTCCGGTTCGGCGATCCGGTGGAGCTGCCCTTCACCGGGCCGGTGGACCAGCTGGTCTTCACCCCGGACGGCCGGGAGCTCTGGGCCTGGGCCGGGGCCGACGTTGGTGAGCCCGCCCTCTGGTCCCTCGCCTTCTCGGGGGACCGTTTCGGCGAGCCGGAGCGGCGGTTCGACCTGGCGTCCTATCCCGCCGGACTGTCCTCGGCGGCGGCCCCCCGGGCCGATGGGGTCGTCTTCGACGCCCTGGAGCCGGTAACCGGACGCTGGCAGATTTTCATTCTCGACGACGGAGGTCTCCGGCAACTGACCCCGGGGGAGGCCGACTACCAATCCCCGACACTCTCGCCGGACGGGTCGGTGGTCGTTTTTTCCAGCAACCGGGACGGCGCCGGCGGCGCCAAAATGGACTGGGGCCTCTGGGGCTGCGAGATAGCCACCGAGTCGCTGTTCGCGGTTTACGACACTCCGTCCGACGAGGGCTCGCCCTGGTTCGCACCCGACGGCGCGCTCTACTTCGACAGCTTCGAGTATGTCGGGGAGGTGCCCGTCGGCTCCATCCGGCGCCTCGACGACCCGGCGGAATCCAAGGGTTCGCCGACCGCGGAGCGCGTGGCCGGCATCGAGGGCCTGGTCCTCTTCCCCCGGCCCAGTCCCGACGGGGAATGGCTTCTCATCACGGTTTACGACGATCCACGCTGGATGAGCCGCATCGTTAATCTGGAAACCCTGGAGAGCCGGCCCCTGGCCGGTGAGGACGCCGAAATCACCTACGCCTGCTGGCGTTGAGCTATCCACTTTGGAGCTTATCTACGGTTACAGGCCCGTCCAGGAGGCGCTGCGCGCCGGCGTCGGCGTGAAGCGGCTGTACGTAGCGCGCGAGTGCGGTCGGAAGGTCTCCGTCCTGGCCGACGGCGCCCGGAAGTGCGGCATCACGGTTTCGGTCATCCCGGAGAGGGAACTGGTTCAGATCTGCCGCTCGCAGAGGCACCAGGGCGTGGCGGCCGAGGTTGACCGGCGGGCGTTCACGGTGGAGGACCTGGTCTGGATTGCCGAAGAGCGCGGTGAGAAGCCCTTCCTCGCGGTGACCGACCACCTGGAGGACCCGCACAACCTGGGCGCGGTGCTGCGGACCGCCGAGTGCGCCGGGTGCCACGGCGCGGTCATACCCGTCCGCCGCGCCTCGCCGGTCACCGGGACCGTGGTGCGGGCCTCGGCCGGGGCGACGGCCCACCTGCCGCTGGCCGTTGTCTCGAACGTCGCCCAGGCGCTCCGGCGTTTGAAAGAACTGGGCGTCTGGTGCGTGGGGCTTTCCGGGGACGCCGGTGAGACCATCTACTCCACCGACCTGACGGGTCCGCTGGCGCTCGTCGTGGGCGCCGAGAGCCGGGGGGTCGGGCACGCCGTGGAGCTGGCCTGCGATTTCCTCGTCTGCATCCCGCTCTTCGGCGAGGTGGAGTCGCTCAACGCCAGCGTGGCCTTCGGGGTGGCCGCCTTCGAGGCGCTCCGCCAGCGCCGGGGACTTTGAAATCAAATAAAGGAGAGAACGTGGCCGCAGATGACATCCGTTTCGCCGACCGCCTGACCGGCTTCGGTCGTGAGACCGGCTTCGAGATAAAGCAGAAGGCCATGGCCCTGGAGTCCCGGGGGATTGACGTGGTGCACCTGGAGGTGGGGGAGCCCGATTTCCCCACGCCGCCGAACATCATCTCCGCCGCCAAGAGCGCCCTGGACGCCGGACAGACCCACTACGCCCCCAGCGCCGGCCTGCCGGCCCTGCGCGAGGCGGTGGCCGAGCACGTCACCGGCGCGTACCACACCCCCGTGCGCCCCGCCGAGGTCGTCATCGCCCCCGGGGCCAAGCCGCTCATCTTCTTCAGTATCCAGGCGCTGGTCAACCCCGGGGAGCTTGTGCTCATCCCCGACATCAACTTCCCGGCCTACGAGGCTGCGGCAATGATAGTCGGAGCGCGGATAGAGACCTACCCCCTCCTCCCGGAGACGGGGTTCCGGCCCGACCTGGACTGGCTCGCCGACAAAGCGGCCTCCGACAAAATCCGGATACTCGTCACCAACAGCCCCCACAACCCCACCGGCGGGATGTTCGCCGCGGAGGATTACTCCCGGATCGCCGAATTGTCCGAGAAGTACGGGTTCTGGGTCCTCTCCGACGAGGTGTACTCCTCCATCGTCTACGACGAGCCCCACGTCTCGGCGCTCGCCTCTCCCGCCCTCAAGCCCCGCCTGATAATGGTGGACGGCTGGAGCAAGACCTTCGCCATGACCGGCTGGCGCCTGGGGTACGGCGTCGTCCCCGAATCCCTGGCCAAGAAGCTGGCGACCCTGACCACCAACTCCAACTCCTGCACCTGCACCTTCAACCAGTACGGGGCGCTGGAGGCGATAAAGAACCCCGAGAGCTGGAACGCCGTGGAGCGGATGCGCCGGGAATTCACCGCGCGCCGAGCATACCTCATCCCCGCCCTGCGCCGGCTCGACTGCCTCAAGGTAAGCGAGCCCAAGGGCGCCTTCTACGCCTTCGCCGACCTCTCGAGCCTGGGGATGCCGTCCAAGGAAATTAACGACCGCCTTCTCAACGAGGCCCACATCGCCGCGCTCCACGGTACCGCCTTCGGCGCCGCCGGCGAGGGCTACATCCGTTTCAGCTTCGCCAACAGCCTGGTCAACCTGCACAGCTTCGTTGACCGCCTCACCGCCTGGGTCGCGAAGTACCGCCCGGAGGGCGGTTAAGTCCCGGGTCCGCCGGGGTGGTTCGGGACCTGTGGTCATCTATGCCCGGAGGTTACCTGACGCACATGTGTTAAAATCGCCCGGGATGAATGGGATGTTGATTTGAAACGGATGCTCTTCATCGCAGTGCTCGTGTTCCTCCTCCCCGCCGCGGCGCAGACTCCGGTGGAAGCGCCGCCATTACAGGCGGAGGAGGTGCTCCGGGAGGCCGGGTTCAAGCTGCCCCACCCCAAGGGGACCGAGCTACCCGCCCTGATCGAGGAGAAGGCCCGGACCTGCGCCGAGACCCACGCCGCCGAGGTCGAGCCCGACACCGAGGAGAAGATAGAGAAGGCCACCGAGGAGGTGGGCAAGGCGCTGGGGCCCATCAGCCAGCTCTTCGCCTGGCTCTCCGCCCTGCCGGGTTATTGGGAGGCCTTCCTGGTCGGCGCCGTGTTACTCGTCGGCCTCTTCATCCTCTACGGCCTGGTGATGCTCGGCGTGAAGGGCATCATGCGCAAGAGGGGGAAGCCCGATTGGCGTCTGGCCCGTCGGTACAACTTCTTCCTCCGCATCCTCATGCTGTCCATAGGCGTCCTGGGCGCCCTGGTCTGGGTGGACGCGACCAAAGGCTGGTTCTACAGCGTGGTCACGTCCATCGCCAGCCTCTCGGCGGCCTTCCTCGTTATAAACATCTTCAGCTACTTCATCCTGGAGCGTAGCCGGAAGAAAAAGCAGGGCAAGACGATGCCCGCCCTGTTCCAGCAGGTCGTCCGCGGAATCGCGTACATAGTCGCGGTCGTGGCCGTCGTCGGGACCGCGACGAGCCTGGACCTCTCGGCGCTCCTGGCCTCGTCGGCGGTGCTCTCCCTGGTTTTGGGCCTGGCGCTCCAGGACACACTGGGGAACGTCTTCGCCGGGATGAGCATCCAGGCCAGCAAGCCCTTCGAAATCGGCGACTGGGTGGCATTCAAGGAGTTCGAGGGCCAGGTGGTGCAGATGAACTGGCGCGAGGTGCGCATCCGCACCTTCGACGGGGACGACGTCATCCTGCCGAACAGCGTCGTCGCCTCCACGGACCTGTGCAACTACTCCCACCCCACGACGAAGCACGTGGCCGATCTGCTCATCGGCACCAGCTACCAGGACCCGCCCGAGAAGGTCCGCCGCATCGTCCACGAAGTGCTGGATGACGTGGAGGGGATCGAACCGGCTCAGCAATGCCTCTATCTCATGGATTACAAGGACTTTTCCATCGAGTACCGGGTCCGTTTCTTCATCTTCGATTACTCGAGGTTGCGCAACGTGCGGGCCGAGGTGATGAACCGGCTCTGGTACGCTTTCAAGCGCGCGGGCATTACGATTCCCTTCCCCATCCGCGACGTTTACCTCCGCCAGGTAGATGAGCGGGTTCTGGAGGAGGGCGCTCGACGGGCGCTCAACCGCCGGATCGAGATGCTCCGCAAGGTGGAGCTCTTCTCGCCTCTTTCGCCTGCAGTGTTCGATACGCTGGCCCGAGCCTTCAAGACCCTGATGTTCGCCCGGAGGGAGGTCGTCATCGAGCAGGGGGAACAGGGCGACACCTTCTACCTCATCGGGAGCGGCCGGTTCGAGGTCTTCGTAAAGAAAGCGAAGGCGAAGCACCGCTTCGGGGTCAAGGTGGCCGAGCTGGGGCCGGGCAACTTCTTCGGCGAGATGAGCCTGCTGACGGGCGAGGCGAGGACCGCCACCGTCGTCGCCACCGAGGAGAGCGAGGTTTACGCCCTGGGCAAGGAGGACTTCAGGGAAATCCTGCAGGGACACCCCGAGGTGAGCGCGCAATTGGCCGCGGCCGCCAGCGAGAGGGTGACCCAGAACCTGGCCCTGCTGTCGAAATACCTCACCCAGGACGAGCAGAAAACGATGGCGGATAAGGAAAAAACGGACCGCATCCGCCGGGCGATTCTCGGTCAGATGCGGGAGTTCTTCGGGTTCTAGCGCGCGGACTATACGACGGGGCTCTCGGAGCCCTTTTTTATTTACCGCTCAGGAGCTCCAGCCTTCCCTCGAGACCGTCCGTGACGGTGAAATCGAGCCCCCCGTCGGTCTTGGCGAAAATGAGCAGCCCCTCCAGGTCGTCGTCGGCCTCCAGGAGCCTCAGCCCTTCCTCCGGCCCCAGGACGAACACGGCGGTGGCGTAGGCGTCGGCCAGGACGCACACGGGCGCGGTGACGGTCACCGAGACGAGCCCACGCGCGGGCCGGCCCGTCCTCGGATCGAGGATGTGGTGGTAGCGCACGCCGTCCTCGATGAAGTAGCGCTCGTAATCCCCCGAGGTGGCCACCGCCCCGCTCTGTAGCTCCAGGACGGCGAAGAGCTCCCCCGGCGCACGGGGGTGCTGGACCCCGATGGTCCACGAACCGCCGCCGGCCCTTTCCCCGAACACGGCGATGTCCCCGCCGATGTTGACCAGTCCCGCCTCGGCGCCGGCTTCTTTCATCGCCTCAAGGGCCCGGTCTGCGGCGTACCCCTTGGCTACGCCGCCCAGGTCCAGGGCGACTCCTTCCGGAATATCCACGCCGTCCCCGGCGAGCCCGACCCGCCGGTAATCCACGCGGGGGAGTATCCTCGAAATTTCCTCGTCGCCGGGCACCCTCCGTTTCTCCCCGTTGAACCCGTAGGCTTCTACGAGGGGCAGGACGGTGGGGTCGAAGGCGCCGCCGGATTTCTCGGCGACCCGGAGTGACACCTCCAGGACCTCCGCCAGACCCTTAGAGACCCGCACCGGTCCCCCGCCCGCCGACAGGTTGAGCCGGTACAACTCCGCCTCGGGGTCGTAGCAGTCGGCCCAGCCCTCCACGTCCTCCACCGCTCGTCGGGCCGCGTCCAGGGCGCTCTCCCCGCCCACGGCGCAGAGCTCCACCACGGTGTCCATGGCGAAGAAGCCGTCCCGCTCCTCGGCGGCGCAGGACACTATCAGCGGGAGGAGGAGGGGCGCGGCTCGGAGGATTTTTCTCATAGGGTGTCGGGGTCCCGGCCGTCGAGGGCCGCGTTGACGAGGGAATCGGCGAGGCGGTTCTTCTCCCGGGGGATGAAGTGAAAGCGGACTCGGGTCAGTTCCCGAGCGAGGGCGAGCGCCCGGGCCTTCAGCTCGGCGAGGCGGGGGTCTTTCGTCCTGTACTCGCCGGTGAGCTGGCGGACGACGAGCTGGGCGTCCAGGTAAACGTCCAGCCCGGTGAGCCCGAGTCGGCGGGCGAGCTCCAGGCCGGCGATGACGGCGGAGTACTCGGCGACGTTGTTCGTGGCGCGGCCTATCTCTTTCGCGCGACGGAGAAGCTCGTTTCCGTCCGCATCGTAGAGCACGAGCCCGTAGGCCGCGGGGCCGGGGTTTCCCCGGGCCCCCCCGTCGGTGAAGAGCCTGGCCTGCACCTCTTCCATCACCCTCCGAGGGAGGCGGTGAAGTCCGCCCGGCGGTCGTCCAGGAAAGTGGCGGGATCCTCGGCCTCGGGGAGGCGGATATCCCCGAAAATCGCCCTCAGGCCGGAGGGTAGCTCTCTTTGGAGGGCGTCGTAACTGATCAATCCCCGCCAGGAGCCGACCAGCGTTTCCCCGGCGGTGTCGAAGAGGAGGAGCTCGACGGTGACCCGGTCCCCGAGGTAGCCGCAGTTGACGACGAGGAGACGCTCAAAGCCGCCCGCGGCGGCCGCCCGGTTCATCCCCGCCAGGTCGCCCGGCGCTATCGTCGGGTCCGCCATCTCCGCCCCGTACCCCGCGGCGTCCAGCGCCCGGCCGAGCCACGCCGCCAAACCGCCGGAGAGCCACTCGCCGGGGTCGAGGGGGAACACGGCGGTGCCCGCGCCGGAGGCGGATGCGGCAAGGGCGAGTAGGGCGAAGACTGCGATTGAACGCTGCAAGTCGCTCATCCTGTCCGCACCCCCGGGCGGGCAGTCCCGGGAACCGGTAGACATCGGGGTGCTTCCGGGGCTATTATAGCAGCCGACGGCGCAGTTCGCCGCAGTTTGGCGGGAGCATGAACATCACCACCCCCCGCATGGGGCTCTGCCACCTCGGCTACCGGCGCTTTCTGGAGGGATTCGGGCACCGGGTCTTCATCCCGCCCCCCACGACCAAGCACACCCTCTCCCTGGGCACGCGCTACAGCCCCGAGTTCGTCTGCTTCCCCTTCAAGATAATCACGGGTCAGTACTTCCAGGCGCTGGCGCAGCACCCCGAGATTCAGGCCATCTTCACCTCGGGGGGCAGAGGCCCTTGCCGCGCCGGGCTCTACGGCGTGCTGCACCGCCAGATACTGGCCGAGCACGGCCACCCCCTGGAGCTCTACCTCCTCGAGCCGCCCGTCATCGCCAACATCAAGCGGATGAGCCCGGGCATGACCTGGGCGGAGCGGATTACCCAGACCGTGTATGCGTGGCGCTTGCTCAAGGTGGTGGAGGAGATCGAGCGCCTGTCCCATTTCTACCGTCCGCGCGAGCTCCACCCCGGCTCGACGGACCAGGCCATGGCCCTGGCGCTCGCGCGCGTAGCGAAGATACCCACCATCCACCGCTACGACGACCTGGTGGAGTGTATAGGGCGTTTCTTCTCCCACCACGTGCCCACCAGGCGCGACTTCGAGCCGCTCCGCGTCGGCATCGTCGGGGAAATTTTCGTCGTCCTGGACGCCTTCGCCAACTGCGACGTAGAACGGACCCTGGGCTACCTTGGCGTCGAGGTCCACCGGAGCCTTTACGTCACCAAGTGGCTGCTGGGCGGAATCTACCGGCGATGGACCAAACACCGGATTGCCCGGGCGTCGAGGCTGTTCCTGGAGTTCTGGGTCGGGGGGGATGGGCGGGAGAGCGTCGGAGAGAGCGTCATTTACGCGCGGGAAGGCTTCGACGGCGTCATACAGTTGTCGCCGTTCACCTGCATCCCGGAGATTGTTGCCAAGAGCATACTGCCGCGCATCGGCGCCCAGACCGGCATGGCGGTGCTGTCGCTGGACATTGACGAGTCCACGGGGCGGGCGGGATTGCAGACGAGGCTCGAGGCCTTCGTGGACATGCTCTGGCGTAAACGACCAGCCGAACGACCCGCCGCTGTATCGCGAGCTCGGGTGGCGGAGAACCCGGTGTAGGGCAGGTACGACCTACGGGGACTTCGGGGGCCGGCCTGGGGTGGTTTTTTTAACGTAGAGGCGGGTCTCCTGACCCGCCCGTTCTATAACGTTCCTGTGCGCCGACTGGTGGATCGGTCTTATTCGGCGGGGATGGTAATCTCCGGCCTACGAGGTGCGGCGTGGATTTTTCGCGGGCTTCTTGAGCGTTAAAAAGGGCCCCTTCGAGGACCCGTCTCGGTCTACCTTCGCGGGCTTTTCTTTATCCTCGACACCCGTTAAAATGGGGCCCCTTCGGGGGATCCTTCTCACGAAGAAGTGGAATGCGGTCGGTGAAGCCGTGTATCTCCGCTTTAAAAAGGGCCCCTTTGGGGGGCCCTTTTTGCGAACGGGTTATCCCGTTACCGAACCAGGTGCTTGAGCTCTTTGCCGGCACGGAAGTTCGGAACCTTGCGGGCCGGGATGTTGATTTTCTGCTGTGTCCGCGGGTTGCGGCCGGTGCGGGACTTCCGCTGGGCGACGAAGAAGGTGCCGAAGCCGACGAGGGTCACGCGCTCGCCCTTCTTCATGGCGCCCTTGATGCCGTCAACAACGGCATTGAGGGCCTGGCCAGCCTGGCGCTTGGTGAGTCCGGTCTGGCTGGCGATGCGATCGATGAGGTCTTGCTTGGTCATTTTTCCCCCTTGGGGTAGCGGCGCTTTCGCGCCTGTCTCGTTTTATGGAACTTCTGCTTGCCGGCTCAGTTTAAACTGAAACCGGGGGTCACTACATGTGAAGCGTTGTTTAAAGCGCGTTTACGCTTTTCTGCAACCGACGAAGCTACTATAAACAGGCTTTCCAAGGCTTGTCAAGAAAAAATTTACGAAAAAACCGCTCCATCAGCCCTTTTAGAGGGATAAAGCCCCACCCGCCCCGGGGTTCATAGAGCCTAATTCGTTGTATATCAAATAGTTATCGAGCGTGAGCTTTAAAATCGGCTGCGTTGACTTTTTTTACGCCAAGCCCTATCATTGCTTGCTGATAGGGCCGTAATTACCCTCCGAACGCGGGTTTCGGGGGTCCCGTGAACCCGGCGAGGATGAAGCACAACAAGTACAGCATCCGGTTGAAATCCGACCTCGAGGCCCTGGCGGGTATCAAGCGGTTCGTCAACCGGGTGGCTTCCCTGCACGGCGTACCGGGAACCGTGCGCGACGACATAACCCTGGCGGTTTACGAGGGCTGCGCCAACGTCATCGAGCACGCCTACAAAGACTCCCCGAAGCTCGACATCAAGGTGGAGCTGGAGATACAGGAATCCGCGGCAATCATCTTCATCTACGATTCGGGACCCCCCTTCCGGCCTCCCGACGACGTGGGTCGCACCGGAGGTCGCACCGGAGGTCGCACCTCGCCCGACGTGTGGGAGCTCATTGACAGGGGGGCCGACGGAGGGCTGGGCCTCTGGATGATCCACAACCTGATGGACGAGGTCAACTTCTACAACCGGGACGGCCTGAACGTTCTGGAGATGAAGAAGGGGTTCAAGGTGCGACCTACGCCTTGAAAAGCCCCGACCCGCAGTAGTTTTGCGGTTTCGATCCGGATGGCGGCTCGTGGATTCACCACCTCGGCACGCCTCTACGGAGCTGGCACGGTTTGTGATTGGCTATTAAAGAAGATAACCACCCCTCCACGTCCGTTTTACCGGGGACGTAATTTCGTTTCCTATTAACCGGGGCACCCACGGCCATGCACGAGCTCTCCATAACCCTCAACCGCACCACCCCGGACGGCGTCCGCGTCTACGAAATTTCCGGCATGCTCGGCATCGAGGGCTCGACGGACATCCAGAAACTCTTCGAGGTCTGCCTGGGCGAGGGTGTGTACAACACCGTCTTCATCCTCGATAAGCTCGAGTTCATCTCCAGCGCGGGCGTGGGCGCCTTTATCTCCGTGGCCAAGGAGGTCCGGGCCTCGGACGGCGACATCGTTTTCGCGCTCATCCCCCCCCGCATCCGTCGCGTGCTGGAATCCCTGGACCTTCTGGATTACTTTAAAATTTACGACTCGGTTGACGAGGCCCTGGACCATTTTTCCCACCTGACCCCCACGACGTCCGAAGTCCTGGTGCCCGAGTCCCCCATCGAGGTCCCCCTTCGCTCCCTGGCCACCCCCAAGGACGTGCTCGAGTTTTCAGACATCCTGGTCCGTCTCAGGAGCTCTGATCAGCCCATCGCGCTGGCCCTCAGCGCCGCCGTTGACGTCTTCGGCATCCCGTGGATGGCGCTCTTCAACCAGACGGGCGACGGATTTTTCGCGCCCCTGGTCGTCGCGGGCCAGGGGATCGGCATCGGCCCGGGCTTTCGCCTGCCCGTGGACGGGGATTTCGTGGACCGTCTGCGCGGCGCGAAGAGCGACTTCCTCCTCTTCCCGCGCTGGCGCCGTACGTTCCCCTCGTCGGAGGAGCTTGAGACGCTACAGATGGCGGGCACGCAGGGCATTCTCCGCATCCGCTCGGGCGAGGGTCTCCACGCGTTCATCTGTTTCGGTCCCAGCCCCATCATCGAGGGTGAGGTCGAAGCCCTCGCCCTCCTGGGCCGCCAGCTCAACTGGTTCATCCTCTACCACCTCTCGGTCGAGCCTTTAGTCGGTGAACTGGCGGCTGCTTCGGAGCGGCTGACGCAGGCGGACGAGGAGCTGACCCTTGCCGGTAAAAAGCTCACCCGCAAGACCCTCGAGCTCAAGACCATGTTCCAGGCCGCCCGTGATTTCAGCGGCCAATTCGCCGTTCACGAGCTGTTGAACACCTTCCTGGTCATCGTCATCGGCCAGCTCGGCGTCAGCCGCACGGCGGTCTTCCTGATGGAGGGCGACCACCTGAACCTCAAGCTCGCCAAGGGCATCACCGACGAGCTCGACCTGACCTACTCCCAGGTTCTCTCCGAGGACGTCCGCCGTGAGCTCTTGACGACGAAGAAGCCGTTGCCGCTGGACGCCCTGACCGAGGACGGCTCGGGCAGCCTGAAGCAGAAGCTGACCGAGCTGGGTTTTACGATGGTCTGCGGGCTCGTCTCTACGCGCGAGTTCCTCGGCATCCTGGCCCTGGGGCCCAAGGTCGGGCAACTGGATTACGACGCCGAGGATCTGCACCTCATCTGGAGCCTCTCCAAGCAGGTGTCCGTCCACCTGGAGAACGCCCGCCTGTTCCAGCGCCTGCACAAGCACGACCGCGACACCGTCGGCCGTCTCATCGCCGCCATAGACTCCCGCGATCCCTACACCCGCGGTCACTCCGAGCGCGTCAGCCGTTACGTGGCCAAGCTCGCGCAGATGATGGACCTTCCCCGGCAGGAGATCCACCAGATCGTCTACGGCGCCATTCTGCACGACGTCGGCATGATAGCCACCCTGGCCGACGCCACCATCCAGGACACGGTGCAGCTCTCCGAGGAGGAGCAGAGACAGGTGGAGGCGCACCCCGAGGTCGGCGCGGACATCCTCAAGCTCCTCGGTTTCGACGAGGAGTGCATCAAGACCGTCCGCCAGCATCACGAGCGCTGGGACGGGAAGGGTTACACCCTGGGGCTCGCGGGCGAGGAGGTTTACGTCGGCGCACGCCTGGTGGCGGTCGCGGACTCCTACGACGCGATGATCTCGGGACGACGGTACCAGCAGCCCAAAACCGCCCGGTCGGCCCTGGCCGAGCTCGAGGCCGAGGCCGGCTCGCGCTACGACCCGAAGGTGGTGTCCCTCTTCGTCCGGCTGATCACCGCCAAGCACGGCGACGAGGTCTGACCGGATTTATCCCGCTTCAAGGAGCATGGAGTGGCTGATACGGATCGCAGGGTCAGGATCTATTCCGGCGAGGTCGAGACCGGCAGCGCCGCCGCTTTCGGCCTGGCGATGGGCCGGCGCGGTAATGGTGGACGGGTGGCGGTGGTGCGGTTTCTGAGGCCGGAAACGTCCGGGGAGGCCGAGTCGGCGGTCAAGCTGGGAATCGAGGTTTTTCCCTGCGACCTCGGCGAGGGCGGGCGGAGCTCGGCGGAAAAGGGCTGGCGGACGGCTCTCGACCTAATCGAGGCCCGGGGCCATGACCTGCTGGTGCTGGACGGGCTCCTGGACGCGGTGGAGGCCGGTTTTATCCCCCTCGCGGACGTCGAGACGGTGTTCCGTGTGGGATTCCCCTTGGAGCTGGTCCTCACCGGCCGCAGGGCGCCGGTGGAACTGGTGAAGCGGGCCGATGCCGTCGTCGAGATGCTGGACATCAAGCACTGAGGTCGGTGGGCCGCTTTTTCTGCGATTGTCTGCGACGGCGCGTCTTGGATTCATCGGCACACTGTGGTGCGGTATTTGATGCCGGAGGGCGTGAGAGCCCTCTTCATTACAGGGAAGTCATTTCGCCGCGGCGGAACGACCGACCCCCGTTGGGTGGTGTGATCGGTATGAACGCGACGGCGTTCCGAGACGGCGTCGCCGTGACCCGAAAAAAGGCGGAACGTTGAAGGTCGTCCTCTTCACAGCCGTACCGATCCTTCTGGCGGCCGCGCTCGTCCTGGCCTTCCTGCCGAACCGGCTGGGTTTCGGCCCCTTCGCCGAGGAAATCGCCCTGGAGCATTACGACGTGCGGAACGCGCTTTTAGAGCGCATCGGGGAGCTCTCCGACGAGGAGCTGGTCGGGCAGCTCTTCGTGGTCGGGGTGGACGGCCTCGACCTGAACGACGCGACGGTGGAGAGGCTCGCCGGGCTCCGGCCCGCCGGGGTCATCCTCTTCACCCGGAACATCGCCGACGCCGACCGGCTCCGGGGGCTGACCGGCGCCCTGCAGGCGGAGGCTGCGGAACTGGGCCTGCCCGGCCTTCTCATCGCCGTGGACCAGGAGGGGGGAAGGGTCCGTCGGCTGAAGGACGGCTTCACCGCAATCCCGGCCATGGGCGAGCTGCCGGGGAGGACGGACCCCGCGGGTGCCGAGACGGTGGGGGAGGTCGTCGGCCGGGAGCTGGCCGCGGTGGGTTGCAACTGGAACCTGGCCCCGGTGGTGGACGTTTTGACGAACCCGGCCAACCCGGGCATCGGAGACCGATCCTTTTCCTCGGACCCGCAGGTGGTGTGCGAGTACGCCGCCGCCGTGGCCCGGGGGATTCTCGCGTCCGGCGTCGCCGTCTGCGCCAAGCACTTCCCCGGAAAGGGCGAGGCCGCCGTGGACGCCCACTACGACCTGCCGGTCATCGGCGTGGACCGGGAGCACCTCGAGGCTTACGAGTGGCCACCCTTCCGCGCGCTTTTGACCGACGGTCAGTGGCTCAAGGCGGCGATGGTCAGCCACGTGGTCGTCCCTACTCTGGACCCCGACCTGCCCGCCAGCCTCTCCCCGGCGGCCTACGACGCCCTGCGGGGCGAAATAGGCTTCGACGGCGTGGCGGTGACCGACGACCTGGAGATGGGTGCGATAGTGAAGAACTACGGGCTTCCCGAGGCGGCGGTGATGGCGCTCGGGGCCGGGGCCGATCTGGTGCTCATCTGCCACACGGCCGCCCGGATGACCGAGGCCCGGGACACCGTCCTGGCGGCGTTGAAAGAAGGCGGCCTGGAGCGCGATTCGCTCCGCCGCCACGTTCTGCGGGTGTGGCTCTTTAAGCTGGCCCTGGGGCTGCCGCTGCCCGGGTTCGGCGATTACGACCGCGCCTTCGGGGAGCTCTGTCTGCGCCTGGGGCTTGACCCCCTCGAGTGGAGGCTGCTGCTGGACGACCCGCCCGACGTCTCGGTCTGTGGCTCGATCGAGCACCGTTCCCTCATGGACGGCGCCCTGCGCTAACCCGGCGGCGTCCACTCCCCGGTGGCCGCCGATTTCCGCATCCGCTCATCCAGGGCCATCTTCCTCCCGATCACCAGCTCCCAGTCCTGCTCCGCGGCCCATCGCCGGGCCCCCTCGCCCAACTTTTTCAAGAGGTCCGGGTCACGCCAGAGGCGGAGGATTTTTTCCGCCAGGTCGTCCGGGTCCCACGGGTCGCAAAGAAGGCCCGTCTCCCCGTCGCGCACGGCGTCGGGAATCCCCCCGGACCGGCCGCCGATCTGCGGCGTCCCCGCCGCCCCGGCCTCCATGAAAACGATGCCGAATCCCTCGAAGGAGCCCGGCGGGTCGTCTCGGCTGGGCATCACGTACAGGTCGGCCAGGTGATAACAGGCCGCCAGCTCGTCGTCGGGAATCCGCCCCAGGAGGCGCACCGCGTCCGTCAAGCCCAGCTCCCCGACCATCCCGCGAATGCGCGGAAGGTAGAAGCCGTCGCCGCCCAGGAGGAGCACGGTCTCGGGGAATTCTTCCAGAACCCGGGGCAGGGCCCGCAGAACGGTGTCGAACCCCTTGAGCGGGATCACCCGCCCGACGATGAAGAGCACCCTGTTGACGGGCGAGATGTCGTGGCGCCGGCGGAGCTCGTCGAGAAGGACCTCGGGCGGCGGGGCGTCGAAGTGGCCAAAATCCACCCCGGGGTGGATGATTTCTATCCGGTCGGGGGGTACGCCGTGGCCCCGCTCCACTATCTCGGCGCAGTAATGTGCGTTGGCGAGCACCGCCGCCGCCGCTCGGAAACCTTTGGCGAAGAAGGGTGCCAGGCGCTTATCCTTGGAGAAGCGGAGGGTCTCGGTGCCGTGGGCGTAGATGAGGTATGGCCAGCCGCCGATCGCCGCCAGAAGCATCGCCGCCAGGGAATCCGGGTGGCAGTACCCTACGTGGATGGTGTCCGGCGAGCCCTCGGAGATGAGCCGGCAGGCGGCCTCGAAATTTCCCAGAAACTCGGCGGCCTTCCACGCGGGGCAGGCGGTGAGGAATTTTCCGATCGTCCCTACCACTTCCCGGGACGGCGGCCGGCCGGGGAGGGGGCGGGCGGCCTCGGCGGCACGGCGCGCCAATCTACGGCACTCTCCCAGCCGGAAGCGCCTCCCGGTGTAGACGCGCCGGATGGGCACCGGGCTGTCCGCGTCGTAGGAACGCCAGCCCGTGCGGTAACAGTCAAGCACGCGGACGGGGAGGCCGCGTTCGGTAAAACCCTCGGCGGCGTGGACCATCGAGGTCTGGATTCCCCCCGCGGAGGGCGGGTACGAGTGGGCCAGCAGGAGGACGCCCCCCGTCTTGAGCGGTGCGCCGCGGGGGACGGTCGCCCGGAGACGTCGGGTGAATTCCCGCGCCGCCACGCGGGACGGGATTTTCCGAAAAAAGGGCAGCGTCCAGAGGAGCCCGCCCTTGGTGATCCGCTGAACCGGCGTGAAGAGCATGACATACCAGACCTCCTCGGCCAGGGAAAGGGCAGCGAGGAGGAGCCAGGTTTTCACGTGGCGCTGGTCCTTGCACGCGAGGTAGACGCGCCGGTAGTGCGGATACCTAGCCGCGGCGCGCACCGCGCGGAAGAGGCCGAAACCTCCCGTCGGGGGGAGGTCGTCGAGGCGGATGCGCTCGTCGGCCGGGGGCCACCGGGCCCCCTCGGGGTAGTTGAAGTCTATGACGAGGTCGCGCATCAGCGGTACTCCAAAAGGAGTGTCTGGGCCGCGGCCCAACCCTCGTCGGCGTTGACCAGCACCAGGTCGTGCAGGTTCTCATCGGTGTGTGAATCGGGGTACTCCAGCTCGCCGTTGACGTAGTGAACCAGCGTTCCGCCGGGACCGCAGAGCCAGAGGGCGTCGTCGCGGTCCGGCTCGACGGCCAGCCCGCGCAGGAGAACGCCGGTGTCGGCGACCGTATCCATCGTCCCGGCATCGTAACGGTAGATGCAGCCGTCGGCGTCCACGGCCCAGCCGGCGTCGGAATCCGTCAGGGCGCAATCCTCCAGCCGCCCACCGTCTATATCTTCAACGGTATAATCGTCGTCGGTGTAGTTGAAATGCAGGTAGGCGCCGTTGCCCGTGGAAATTCTCACGCCGACAACGAGCGCCTCGCCGGAGGCGTGAACGTCCACCGCCCGCCAGATGTAGTCGGCGTCACTCCAGACCAATTCCCAGTCCGTCCGCCGCCGCCAGACCTGGCCCTCGGAGCCCACTGTTACCACCGAGCCATCGCTTCTCGCGGCCACGTCGGCGAGGAAGGCCGGCGTCCCGGGCGGGCCGACCTCACTCCATCCTTCGGCGGGGTCATAGCGGAGGATGCAACCCTTCTCCTCGGAGTCGGCGCCCACCGCCCAGCAGCCGCCGCCCTCGTCCGGGGCCACGCCGGTCAGCTCGTAGTCGTCATGACCGCTGTTTATGTTTATCCAAGAGTCCCCGTCGCAGTACCACGCCTCCCCAACCTGGCCCACGACCCACACCTCTCCCGTCGGGGTGGCCGCGATGTCGCGCAGGCCCAGCGCCGGGCCTTCCGGCAGCTCGTACTCGCTCCAGAAGGGCGCCAGGTCTATGTCTGAGCAGGCCGCCGCCATGAGAAGCGCGGCGGCCGTGAGAATCAGTCTTTTGCGCATAGAGTTAAATGAAAAGGACGCTGATCGAGAGGTCGTAGTGCGTCCGGCGGATGGCCTCCCCCATGAGCTTGGCCACGCTGATGGTCCGGATGATTCCGGGCGCGCCGGGTCGCAGGGGAATGGAGTCGGTGACGATGAACTCGGTGAAGACCGAATCGGCGAGCTTCTCGTAGGCCTTCCCGGAGAAGACGCCGTGGGTCACCGCGGCGCGCACGCTCTTGGCCCCCCGCTCGGATAAAAGCCGCGCGGCGTTGACCATGGTCCCGCCCGTGGACACGATGTCGTCAATGATGAAGCAGTGCTTTTCCTCGACCTCGCCGATGAGGGTCAGGGCCTTGGAGGCGTCGGTGGAGTAGCGGCTCTTGTCCACGATGGCGAAGCCGCAGTCCAGCCGGTCGGCGTAGGAGCGGTTGATCTTGGCCGATCCGGCGTCGGGGGCGACGATGACCAGCTCGGCGGGGTCGAAGTTGTGCAGCTCGCGCAGGAAGAGGGGGCGCGGCAGGAGGTTGTCCACCGGGATGTCGAAGTAGCCCTGGATCTGGCCGGCGTGGAGGTCCAGGGTCAAAAGGCGGTCCAGCCCGGCCCGCGTCAGGAGGTTGGCCACCAGCTTGGCCGTTATCGGTACGCGGGGCTTGTCCTTGCGGTCCTGGCGGGCGTAGCCGAAGTAGGGGACGACGGCGGTGACCCGGCGGGCGCTGGCCCGGCGCAGGGCGTCCACCATCGTCAACAGCTCCATCAGGTTGTCGTTGACGGTGGCCGAGGGCGAGCCGCAGGTGGGCTGGAAAACGAAACAGTCGCGGCCGCGGACGTTCTCGCCTATCTCCACCCGCACCTCGCCGTCGGCGAAGCGGTCCAGAACCCGCTTGCGCAGCGGCGAGTGCAGGTAGGCGGCGACGTCCTCGGCCAGACGGGGGTGGGCGTTGCCGGAGAAGAGGAACAGGTCGAGCATGGCGTGACTCCCGGGAGTCGGGTGGTGGGTCGGTTCGGACGTGCGGGGCCGTCGGATTTTCTCGACGTTTATTCTACCACAGCCGCCCCGGTCGCCGGGCGTCCCCGGCGCGAAAAGGGGATGACTTTCGCCATCCCCGTGAAGAACCTTACTTTTAAAGTGGCGCTTCGCCGGTTCAGCGGACGATGACCAGCCGGCGGCCGACCGTCCACCCGTCACCGGCGAGCCGTGCCAGGTACACCCCCGGAGCCGCGGCCGAGGAATCCCACACCACGCGTCCCTCCGCCGGCGTCACCGCCGTCGAGAACAGCTCGCGACCGGCGAGGTCGTAAATGACGAATCGGGCCGCTCCATCGCCGGGGACGGTGAATTCGAAGGTCACCCGGTCGGAGGAGGGCGAGGGGTAAGGCGCGCTGAGAGTGAGACCGGCGCGGTCGCTCTCGGCGGGACCCACCTCCACCGGTCCGAGGCGCGTCCGCCGCCCGGAGAGGTCCGTCACTTCGAGAACGTAGTAACAGCCGGCATCCGGGGCCTCCCGGTCGAGATAGCGACCCTCGGTGGAATCCAGCCGGACTACCGTTGTCTCCTCCGCCCCGTCCTCGCGCAGAAGGACGACCGTCCGCGCCTCTGGCGAGCTCCACCGGGTCAGGACGCCGTCCCCGGTGCGCGCGGCGCTGAATTCCGCGTCCCCGACGCCGGTTTCGCTCACGTCAGCGTGGTAGTCGTAGGTTCCGGGCCCCGCCGCGGTCGGCCTCGTCGTCACGAGCACCACCCGGTCGTGGGTGTACGGGAATTCCGGCGCGTCGAAGGTGGACCAGTTCTCCGAGTCCAGGTCGAGGCGCGCGACCTCGGTGGCCGACTCGTCGCCCGAGTCTATGCGCAGGACGTCCACGGTGAAGTCGGAGGCGTCGTGGCCGTCGAAGGTTCCGTAGAGCCATTCGGTGATTTCAGGCCCGCGTCCGGGCTCCACGAAGAGCACGTACTCCCCGGCGTAGCGGGAGAGGCTGTTGGAGCCCGAGGCGGGGTAGTTGTTGTGGATCGAGGCGGGGGTGAAGAGCGGCAAGTCTTCGCCGAAATAGCTGTACCGGCCATCGAAGAGGTCGGAGTCCGCCAGGTCGAGGAAGTTCGCGGCGACCCAGTCGGGCAGGATATCCTCGAAGGTGGTCCCGGCGTCCACGGTGTCCAGGGCGTTGTTCACCCCGGTGATGGAGTTCGCCTGCTCGTGGACCAGCTCCCATACGAGGTCCACCGGGTCGGCGGAGCCCTCGCCGTAGTGCTCGTAGAGGTAGAGCGTCCAGAGGTAGGTCTTGATGTAGTCAGCCCAGGCGCCGTTCCAGGCCGTCAGGTCGTTGTCCGAGTTGCCGTTGAAGCCGCTGATGGAGTCGGGATGCCCGTAGAGGAACATGGCCAGCTCGGCGCAGCCCTCGTCCACCCAGGCGAGCTCGTCGGAGTCCTGGTACCAGTGGAGCATGTGCTGGCACTCGTGGGCGGCGACGGCTATCATGTAGTCCCCGCCGGGGTCGTTGTCCGAGCTGTTCAGGTAGACGATTTCCCGCTCGTTGGAGTGCCATTCGTACTCGCCGTCGGGGTACTCGTCGTAGAACATCCAGAAGCCGTCGGCGGAGATGTCCAGGTCGTAGTAGAAAGGGAACACGCGCGGGTCCCCGTCAATCTCGTCGGGGCACGGCCCGAAGGTCGTGGTGTTTATCTCGTAGATGCCGTCGCCGGGGCGGGGGCCGTCCGAGGAGTTCTCCCAGGCCTCGAGAATCTGGTTGACGTCGGTCTGGTTCACCTGACTTCCCCAGACCGTGTCGTCCACGACGACGTAGCCGTGGTCTCTTTTTCCGCGGATGGTGCAGTCCACGAGGTCCTGAGTCGGGTAGCCGGAAAGGTTCCACTTCCAGAGCTGGAGGTGGTCTCCAATGTTGTACTCGGCGGTTCCGGGCGGCGCGGGGCCGACCCGGGGCCTGTCCGCGTCGGCTCTCTGCATCTCGGAGAAAAAGAGCGGGGCCTCGGTGATGGCCAGGGCCGCGGCGGTGATGATCAAAAGCATCGCAATCGCGCTTCTCATGATTACTCCTCGATTGTCAGCCCGCGTCGCCGGAGGGGCCGGCCTCGCGCGGGGCGGGTTTTCGTGAGGGTTATCAGCGGTGGAAACGGTCGGTTTGGAGGTTGCTGCTCTTCGACAATCTTAATCTTAAGAGGCGGTCAGACCGTCTTTTTTTTTTGCCACGGACGTTTCGCGCGGATTATAGACCTCAATATCACGAAATTCTAATGATGAGGCGAGGGTGTCGTTTTGCCCGGGATTCAGGCTAAAGAGGGGTGTCAGCGCCCGATATTCTTGTCCCGGAGCATGGCAGGGAAAATTAACGGTATGAGCGGGAGAGAAAAAGGGTGAAGTGAAGCCACAGAAAGGCTACTCTTCTCCAACGTTGAAGCGGTCGTGGTTGAAGTCAGCGCCCTCGGCGCGCACTAATCCCGCGTTGTCCATGGCGCACTCGATGTGCCCCTGGTCGTCGGAATAGGCGTAGTGGTAGCCGGGCGCCGAGCCGTCCTGCCCGGCCTCGGGACAGGTGAGCATCCGGCGGATGTTTTCCGGGTTGGAGGAGTTGGCCATCAGCTCCTGGGCGTTGGGGTGGGCGTTGGGGTCGGAGAGCCGCGCCCCGGCCGGGCCTATCCGGGCGCCGGGGTGGGTGGACTTGTACCGCGCTATCTCGACCTCTAGGTTCGACTGGTTGGTGATGCAGGCGGTACGGTTGGCGTCGGAGATGTAGTCAATGATGTTGGGCACGGCGATGGCGATGAGGATGGCGATGATGGCCAGGACGATCATCAGCTCGATGAGGGTCAGGCCGCGGATGCCGAATATCCGCGACGGCGCGGCCATAATTGCCGCCAGACGCTCTCGGATGCGGTCGAAGGGGCTCTTCATCAAAATTCCTCGGTGGACTGTGGACGCGCCCCAAGTATACCGGCGGCTCGTCCACCGGTCAAGGCGCTACATCAGGGATACCGGGTCCACGTCCACGGTCAGCCGTACCGCGCCGCCGCCCCCACCCGTCCGCAAGGCCGTCTCCACCCCCCGGGAGAGCGCCGCCCCGCTTGAGGCCTTGACCAGAAGCTGGAACCGCCAGCGCCCCGCCAGCCGCTGCAACGGCGCCGGGGCCGGGCCGAGGAGCTGCACCAGCCGCTCGTCGTAGCCGCTCTCCACGAATGCGGACAGGACGGCGTGTTTCGTTTTCTCCGCCGTTGCCAGGGCGGCGTCCGGCTTCTCCGCCGAGAATACGAGCGAAGCCAGGCGGACGAAGGGGGGCCAGTTGCCGATGCGGCGCTGCCTCAGCTCCTCGGTGAGGAAGAGGTCGTAATCGCTCCGAACCGCGGCCCGTACGGCGTAGTGCTCGGGCGCGTGGGCGGCCAGAATCGCCCTCCCCGGCCAGACCCCCCGTCCGGCCCGGCCGATGACCTGGGAGAGAAGGTTGAAGGTTCGCTCGGCGGCGCGGAAATCGGGGACGGCCAGTCCGGCGTCGGCCCGCAGGACGCCCACCAGCGTCACTTTCGGGAAGTGCAGCCCCTTGGCCACCATCTGCGTGCCCAACAGGATATCGGCCTGACCGGAGGCGAAGCGGGAGAGCACCTTCTCGTGGCCCGCGGCCCCGGTCGCGGCGTCCGTGTCCAGCCGGACCACCCGGGCGAAGGGAAGCTGGCGGACCAGCTCATGTTCCACCCGCTGGGTGCCCGCGCCGAATATCCCCAGGGCGTCCGGATCGCCGCAGGAGGGGCATGCCTTCGGTTTGACCTCCCGGTGCCCGCAGTGGTGGCAGCGCAGCTCGCCGCCCGGCTCGTGGAGCACAAGGGGTATGCCGCAGCCCGGGCAGAGGGGGATGTAGCCGCAGGTCTCACACCGGACCTGTGTGGCGAAACCGCGGCGGTTGAGGAGGATTATCGCCTGCCGCCCCTTCCCTATCTCGTGGTTGAGCGCCTCCAGTAGCTCGGTCGGCACGAGCTGGTCGCGGGGCCGGCCGCGCACGTCCACCAGTTGGACCGTGGGGAAGCTCGCCCCGTCCACCCGCTCCGTGAGCCGGAGCCGCTCGATCCTCTCCTCCAGAACCAACTGTGCCGTCCAGACGCTGGGGGTGGCGCTGCCCAGCACCAGTGTCGCCCCCTCGATCCGGCACCGCTTGGCCGCGACCTCCCGGGCGTGGTACCGGGGCTGCTCCTGCTGCTTGTAGGCGTCCTCGTGCTCCTCGTCCATCACCACCAGGCCGAGGTTCCTCACCGGGGCGAACACGGCGGAGCGCGGCCCCAGGGCCACCCTGGCCTTTCCCTCGTAAAGACGCAGCCACTCCGAGCGGCGCTGGGCGAACCCCTGCCGCGAGTGCAACAGGGCGACCCCGTCCCCGAACCACCGGCGGAACAGGCGCATCAGTTGGGCCGTCAGGGCTATCTCGGGCACCAGCACGATGACGCTCCGGTCCCCGGCCAGGCACGCCTCCGTCGCCCGGAGGTAAACCTCGGTCTTCCCGGAGCCGGTCACGCCGTCGAGGAGGAAGGCGCTGTAGCCGCCCAGCGAGGCGGTAATCCTCTCCAGGGCCCGGTCCTGCTCGTCGGTGAGCCGGTGGCGCGGCGGCGGGGCGGGGTCCCCCTCATCCAACCGCTCCACGGGGAAGAGCTCCACCAGTTTTTTCTTTTCCAGGGCGTGGAGGGTGGAGTAGCCGACCTCGGCCGACCGGCAGGCGTCGGCGGCCCAGACGGCGTCCCGGCCCGCGGTGTGGGAGATGAGGTACGCCAGGGCGCGGGCCCCGGCGGGTGACTTTTTCCCAAAATCCCCCAGCTCCGGCGGGTCGGCGATCAATCGGACGGCGAGGCCCTCCTTCGCGGTGACCGGCGGCGCCGCCGGCTCGTCCCAGGTACGCAGATGGCCCTCGGCGACCAGGCGGTCCAACTCCGCCCCCGCCCCCTTCCCCAGACCGTGGATCAACCTGCGTCTGTTGATGGGGCCGTCCTGGAGCCGATTCCAGATTTCGGCGACGGTCCCCCCCAGGTCCAGTGGCGGCCCGGTCGGGCCGTAGCCGTACATCCGGCGCGTGCGGGACCCGACGGGGAGCATGGCGTCCAGCGTGACGCCCGGGGGCTCCGAGTAGTAATCGGCCAGCCAGCGGCCCAGGGTGAGCCGCTTTTCGTCGAAGAGCGACCGGTCGTCCAACACCCCTTTCACGGGCTGGATCGCGGCGGGGTCCATTCCCCCCGGTGGTTGGTCAAGGACTTCCACGACGAAACCCAGGGCTGTCGCGCCCCGGAGCGGAACGTGAACCCGCGCGCCCGGTTCGGCCCGCATCCCCGGCGGCAGGGAGTAGGTGAGGGTCCGCCGGAGCTCCAGGTTCAGCGCGACCTCGACGTAGAGCTGTCCGTCATCGGTGCCCATCGGCGTCCGTCCCCCGTCCGTTTCCGAGTTGACCCCTCCCCCTCCGGTCTGGTAGATTATGCAACGGTATAAACGACGGGTCAAAGCGCGGGTAAAATGGCCGGAAAACGCACCCTCATCATCGTGATTCTGGTGGTCGTCACACTGGGGGCCGCGGTGCTGGCCGTTGTGTTGAACGTCAAAACGGTGGGGGTTTACGGGGACGTGACCGCCACCGTCTTCTTCGGGAACCTCTCCGACGCCGAGACGGAGCGCCTGCTGGGCCTGGCCGAGGAGGCTTACCGGGAGGGCGATTACGAGGGGGCCTTGACCCTGGTCACCTTCGCCTACACCTACAACGACGGGGAGCACAAGGACGACCTGCTCCTGCTCTGGAGCACCCTTTTGCTGGACCAGGGGAAGTGCTCCGACGGCTGCCGGGTGCTCGATGAGCTGGTCGCCCTTTTCCCTTCGGGGGACGTCTTCGAGTGGGACCGGCTGGGCGAGATGGTGCTGGACCAGTTAGATCGGAACCTCGTTATGGAAGAAGGCTTCCGGTACGCCACGGCGGTGAAGCTGCGTGGGTACTGCGCGCAGGTCGGCTCCGACTCCCTGGACGCCGTGGACGTCGTCTTCGACCGCGAGCTGGACCGTTCCTACGACGTGGATTGGGTTCTGGAGTACGAGAAACAGATGGCCTACCAGGACCCCCGGACGGCCGAGCGCGACGTCGGGGCGGCGGAGATGGAGGCCGAGCGCCGCGCACCGGGTGAGCTGGCCGCGCTCCTGGACGAACGGATTGAGCTCGGTCCTCCCCCCCTGGAGGACGCCCCCCTGGTGTCCGAGGTCAAACTGGGCGAGTACCTGCAGTTCGCCGAGCGCGTCGTCTACGAGATTCTGGAGACGGAGCTGACGCAGGCGGAGGAGAAACGCAGCCTGGAGGGCGAGTCCCTCGCCGGAGAGGAGCCGGAGGCGGAGACCCTGGACGATCCCTTCGCGGGTCTTTCCGAGAGCGAGCGCGCGCTGATCGAGGAGGCGCTGGCCGCGGCCCGTTCCCAGGAGGGGCCTAAGTGGAAGGCGACCACGAGAATCCGGTGCAGCCTGCCCGGTTTCACCCTGCGCGAGGTGCTGGACTACCTGGGGCTGGATCCGTACACGGGCCGACCGCCCCGGACGGGTCTCGAGTCGGTGGAGCCGGAACCCGTCCGATGACTGACGTCCCCGCAGTCCGGGTCCGGGGCCTCGTCAAACGCTTCGGCGACGTTACCGCCGTCGACGGCGCGGATTTCGACGTGTTCCCCGGAGAGGTCTTCGGTTTTCTGGGGCCCAACGGCGCCGGCAAGACGACCACAATAAAGATGCTCACCGGCCTGGCGCGACCCGACGCCGGGCGCATTCATTATTATGGGGAGGAATACACAAGGCGCATCAAGGCCGCCCAGCACCTTTTCGGCGTCGTGCCCGACACGAGCAGCCTCTACCCCGAGCTGACCGGACGTGACAACCTGGAGTTCTGCGCCGCCCTCTACGGCGTCGAGCGTGAAGAGCGGCGTCGCAGGGCCGGCGAGCTCCTGGCGGCCTTCGACCTCGAGAAGGCCGCCGACCGGCGTTTCTCCGGTTACTCCCGCGGGATGGGCCGCCGGCTCGCCATCGCCGCCGCCCTCATCCACAGGCCGAGGCTGCTCTTTTTAGACGAGCCCACCACCGGCGTCGACGTGCCCAACGCCCGTGAAATCCGCCGCCTCCTCTCCGGGCTCTCCCAGATGGGGACGACCATCTTCCTCACCACACACTACATTGAAGAAGCCGAACGCCTCTGCGACCGGGTGGCCTTCATCGTCGAGGGGCGTATCGTGCGGTGCGACACCGTGGACAAGCTACTGGAGGAGCTGCGGGGGCGCCGCAGCCTGGAGCTGGAGCTGGACACCGTGCCGGCGGGTCTGGTGGAGAAACTGCGCAGGCGGTTCCCCGGTCTGGAATGGGAGTCCAGGGCGGGCAACCGCCTTTGCCTGCACTCCACCGACGAAATGGACCTGACGCCCCTGGCGGCCTTCCTCGCCGAGCACGGCCGAAGGCTGCTCGAGGCGCAGCGGTTACGCCGGAGCCTGGAGGAGGTCTTCGTCCGGGTCACCGGCGTCGAGGCCGGGCGGCTGCGACTCGAGAAGGGAGGTCGCCGTGACTGAGGCCGTAGCTTTCTGGGCGGTCCTGCGGAAGGACCTGCGGGCCTACTACTTCAAACCGCCTAACATAAGCTGGGGCCTGATCTTCCCCCTGGCCTGGACGCTCATGTTCTTCCTGCGCTCCGGCGGCGATGTGGACATCGCCCACCTTCTGCCGGGGGTCACGGCGATGAGCGTGCTCTTCGGCACCACCTCGATGCTGGCCGTCACCATCACCTTCGAGCGCAGGTCCGCCTCCTTCGACCGCCTGCTCATGGCCCCGCTTACCTTGGAGACGCTGATGTTGGCCAAGCTGGGTGGGGCGGTCCTATTCGGTGTGCTAAACTCCGCCGTCCCGTTGACCGCAGGGCTGCTTCTGGCCGACGTCGGTCCGGTGCGATGGCTCGTCGTCGTCCCTGCGGTGCTCCTCACCGCCTTCGGTTCCGCCCTGGTCGGCCTCTTCGTCGCCGTCAGCGTGAGCGAGGTCTTCGAGGCCCAAACCTTCTCAAACTTCCTGCGCTTCCCCATGGTCTTTCTCTGCGGCCTCTTCATCCCGCTCAGCAGTCTGCCCGGCTGGCTGCGGCCGCTTTCCTACACCCTGCCGGTAACCTATGGGGTCGACGCCCTGCGCGACGGCCTGGGCGGTGCGGCCTACATCCCACTCTGGTTGGATTTCACCGCCCTGGCCGGCTTCTGTACCCTCCTCTTCCTCCTGAGCCTGCGCAACATCCGCCGCAGGTGGATACTCTGATGTGAGCGGACACCGACCCCGTGAAGGCGAGTCGTTTTGTGTCCGGGGTCCTTCGCGGGCCGCCAGCGAAAAAGGCGCCGAAGCGCCTTTCTTTTATGGCCGTTCACGGGTCGGACCGGCTAGGTGCCCGGCAGCTTCTCGAACTCCTCGCGCAGGTACTGCAGGTCGTAGTAGCGGTCCGCCGAGTTGATGAGCTCGATGGCCACCATCCCGCGGGTCGAGACGACGATGACCTCCTTGCCCCGGGTGCGCAACAGCTCCAGGGCCCGCTCGAAGTCGGAGTCGCCCGAGAAGATGATCGCGCGCTGGTAGTTCTCCACCGTGTTGAACATGTCCACGACCATCTCGGTGTCAAGGTTGGCCTTGCGTATCTCCTCCCCGGAATCCAGGTCGAAGATGACCTTCACCTTCTTGCGCCGCACGGTGTAACCCATCATGGTCAGCGCGTTGAGGAAGTTTTCCTCCTTGGCTTCGGTGGGGTTCTGCACGCCGGTGTAGTAAAAGGCGTTGTACAGGTCCTCGGGATCGGGGATGAAGTAGTGGAGGATGCGTTTATAGTCCAGGTGCCAGCCCAGCTTCTTCTGGGCGTAGAACATGTTGACGCCGTCCACGAAGAGAGCGACCTTCATTTTCTCACCCCGGATGTTTTTTTAGTATTCGGCCTTGGGAGGCGCTAGCTTACCAAGGCCCACCCGTCGTGTCAATTCGCCGGAAGAGGCGAGGTGGAAAAAACTTCGCAGCGGAAAGGGGGACCCGCGGGTCCCCCTCGTTTGCGTAGGGGAATCGCTTACCGGGAGACGACTACCCGCTGCGTCGCCGTCGTCCCTCCGCCCGCCAGGCGGATCAGGTAAACGCCGTTGGCGACGCCGTCGGTCCCCCAGGAGACCTCGTGGCGACCCGCCGCGAATTCACCGCGGGCGACGGTCTGTACCAGGCGGCCGGCCAGGTCGTACACGTCTATCCGGACGGACCCGTCGGTGGCCAGGGTGAAGGGAACCGTGGTGAAGGTTACGGCCGGGCAGGGGTAGCACGGCTCCAGTCTCGTGACCCGCGCCCCGGCGCCCGAACCGGCCACCTCGATGGGGCCGTACAAGTTCCTGGAGCCGTCGGCGCCCAGCGCCTCCAGCTCGTAGCGGTAGCTCGAACCGGGTGAGACATCGAGGTCCAGGTAGCGTCCGCCGGTCAGGGGAGTTTCGTTCAGCCGGACGTAGCCATCCTTTTCCTCGCGGAGTACGTTCACCCCCGTGATTTCCGCCGGGTTGTCCGGTCTCCAGGCGAGCAGGATCCCCTCGTCCACGGCCTCGCCGGAGAAGGCCACGGAGCCGATGTCCGAGGTCTGCTCTTCCACACAGACGTCGTCAAAGTAGAAGCCCTCTAAGGTAAGACCGCCGTCGGAGGAGAAGCGGAACCGCACCTCGACGATATCGTCCGTGTAGGGGGAGAAATCGTAACTCTTCCTGGTCCATTCCAGGTTCGTCCCGCTGAAGACGTCCTTCTGGACCCAGGCACCCCCGTCCACCGAAACGTCGAGGTAGACGAAGTCGTAGCCCGATTCCATGTCGTATCTGGTCCAGAAGCTCAGCTCGTCGTGGTCCGCGTCCACGAAGATGGGGCAGGTCTTGATCCAGGAATTCTGGCCGTTGCCGTAGCCGCCGGAGCCGGTGTCTCCGCACTTCCAGGAGTGGGTGGGGGAGTGCGCGTCCTCGGTGGAGACGTGCCACTGGTCGCCGGTGCCGCCGTGGGTCCAGAAGTCCTCGCCCGACTCCACGTCGTCCTCGAAGCCCACCCCGACGACGATGCCGAAGGTGGCCTCGGTGGCGTAGCCGCCGTCGGCGGTGATGGCCAGGTCGGCGTAGGTGTAGTAGTGGTCGGGGCAGAAGCTGCCGATGCTGAACCTGAACGTGTCGGAGGCGGTTCCACCGGGGGGGATGGGGCCGAAGTCGCCGGACGCATCCGTGACGGTGAAGTAGGCGTCATCAATGATGAGGGTGGCGGCGACGCTCGTCGCGGTGTCCGTGCCGTCGTTGAGCAGGGTTATGGTCGCTTCAATCGCCTCGCCGGGGTCGAGCTTTCCGTCGCCGTTGCCGCCTGCGGAATCGTCGTAGACGACGGAATCGAAGGCGATGGAAACCGGCTGCACGGGGTAGGGATCGGCGTACATTTCCAAAAATTCGTCCCACAGCGTGTCGGAGAAGTTGATGAGGGTGGTGTAGGTGGCCCAGTTCGGGTGGTCCGATCCGTTCGCGGGGAAGTAGACGGCCATCCCGTCGCCGGAGTCAATGGGGTTGTGCATCCCGCCGGCGAGAACGTAGTCCTCGAGGTCGGCGACGACCTGCGCGGCCTTGGTGTGCAGATCGCCGGGCAGGGAACCGTCTCCCGCCAGGGCTTCCACGAACTGGTACAGGTCGCGGTCGTCGGGCGTGTTCCAGTAGTCGGCGGAGTTCCGGGCGACGGTTATCCGGTCCTGGTAGGTGTAGCAGTTGTCGAAGAGCGACTGGCAGAGGTCCGCCCAATCGCCTTCCATGACGGTGGACCAGTTCTTCACGTTCTGGGCGGCCTGGGTCACGCCGGAACCGTAGAAGTCCAGGTAATCGTTGACGATGCGGGCGGCTATCTCCTCCGGGGTGACGCTCGAGTCCTCCTCGAAAATGTTGAACGCCTGGTAATCCCACCCGTCGCCGGGTTCCGAGTCCTCGCTGCAGATGCAGATGCCCACGTCGCCCAGATACTGGTAGCCGTTCTCTATCTGCCCGCCCAGACAGACGTCGAAGCCGATGACGTCTATGAACTCGCCGACGTTCTCCAGGGCCTCCTCGATCTGCCAGATTTTCAGGTTGCTGCACATCCCGCGGTCTATCCAGTCCTTGGTCTCGTCCTCCAGGAAGATGCCGCTGCCGTGGTCCCAGGCGTCGAGGAGGTAGTTGTCGGCGGGGTAGTTGTCGGTGACCCACTGGATGAAGTTCTCGAAGATTTGGGGATCGTCCATGTTGGCCACGTTGCCGGTCCAGATGCCGTGGCCGGTGATCTCAGTGGAGACGATGTCCCCGTAGCCGCCCGAGGCGTAGCCGCCGGGGTCGGTTTCTATGTGGAAAAGCTTGGTTTGGTTGTCGGGGTCCCATCCAACCATCACGATAACGTCCACCCCGTCGGGGTAGGCGCTGTAGTTGCAGTCCTCCATCTCGTTGACGTCGTCCCAGCCGTAGGTTTTCAGGTTGTTCTGGTTGTTGAGCCATACCATGACGGTCCAGGACTCGGCCAGCGCAGCCAGGGGCAGCGTCAGGAGGATGAGGACCAACATCAGCTTCTTCATTTACGGGCTCCTTTGTCTGAAATAAAAAATGTCAAAAGGGTCTACGCCGTAAAATGTACCAATCCACCAACAATCTAGCGGAAAAAATCCCGACTGTCAATTTATTAGAAACATTGTCGGGATGCGCCGGGGTTGGTAGACTAGGGAGCGTGGAGACCGGACTTGAAAGCGTCGCCCGCCGGATAGCCCGCCCGTTGGAGGCCCTCGAGCGGAGCGGATACGCCCTGGCCGACCGGATGCCGGACCTGGGGGCGCGGCTCCTGGGCTGGCTGGACGAGTTGGAATCGGACTCCGACGCCCTGGGGCGTTGCCGGGATCTCGTCCTCGGTCTGGATTCCCTGCCCGCCGACCGGCGGGCGGACCGCCTGCGTAAATTCACCCGGGAATGGCGTGAATATCTGAAGCAAAAGGCGTGCCCGAAGCCGTCCGAACCTCCCCTGCCGAAAGATGGGTGGAGTGTGGACGATCTGGCCGGGCGTCCCCTGCTCTACGAGAAGGGCGTCGGTCCCGCCCGGTACGAGCGCCTGAAGAGGCTCGGCCTCTTCACCGTGGACGATCTCTTCGCCTGCGAGCCCCGCGGTTACCAGGACCGGTCGCGCCTGGTCCCGCTGGACCGGCTGCGGGCGGGGGAGGAGGTCACCGTGGTCGGCGAGCTCAGGAGCGTGGAGCTCATCCGCGGTTTCAGGGGTCGAAAACCGCGCCTGAGCGCGATTTTGACCGGAGAGGGCGGGAGCCTCGTCCTCACCTGGTTCAACGCGCTGTACCTGGCGGAAAAGCTCAGGCCCGGCCGCCGCCTGGTGGCCTTCGGCAAGGTCAGCCCTCAGGACGGCGGCGCTCTCATCAACCCCGATTTCGAGTTCCTGGACGCGGGCGAGGACCCCCTGGCCTTCGGACGCATCGTGCCCACCTACGGCCTGACGGAGGGGCTCGGTCAGCGCTACCTCCGCACGCTCGTCCGCCGCGTTCTCGACCGGTACCTGCCGAAACTCCAGGACCACGTTCCCGAAGAGGTGTGGGCGCCCCGGGGGCTGCCGGGGCTGGCCGAGGCGTTCGAGCACCTCCACTACCCGCCCGACCTCGACGCCCCCGAGAGAGCCCGCCGGCGCCTGGCCTTCGACGGCCTGTTCCTCTTGCAGTTGGCGGTCCTGCGCGAGCGGATGCGCCTTGATAAAACCTCGGGCGGCAGGATCGAGGCCGGGGGCGAGTTGGTCCGCCGCGCCCTCGACAAGCTGGGCTTCGAGCTCACCGGAGCGCAGAAACGCGTCCTGGAACGCATCCGCCACGACCTGGCCCAGTCGAGACCCATGAACCGTCTCCTCCAGGGCGACGTTGGGTCGGGGAAGACGGTCGTGGCCCTCCTGGCGATGCTCCTGGCGGTGGAAGCCGGGTGGCAGGCGGCGCTCATGGCGCCCACCGAGGTGCTCGCCCGACAGCACCACCGCACCTTCCGCCGCGTTCTCGATCCGCTCGGCGTGCCCTGCCATCTCGTCACGGGCGGCGTGAAGGACCGCGCCCGGAGGCCGGCACTCGAGGCGATTGCTGCCGGCGAGCCCGGCGTAACCATCGGTACCACCGCGCTCATCCAGGAGGGAGTCGTTTTCCCCCGCCTGGGTCTGGCCGTGGTTGACGAGCAGCACCGCTTCGGCGTGGCCCAACGCGGCAGGCTCTGCCCGCCCTCGACCAACGTCCTGGTGATGACGGCCACACCCATCCCCCGCTCCCTGGCGCTCACCGTTTACGGCGACCTGGATTCCTCGGTCATTGACGAGCTCCCCCCCGGTCGCCGCCCCGTGGAGACCCGGTGGCTCTCGGGGAGGAACGCCCGGGAGGCCTTCGATTTCATCCGGGAGGAGGCCGCCCGCGGGCGTCAGGCCTTCGTCGTCTGCCCGCTGGTGGAGGAATCTTTGGAAAAAGGCCTCGCCGCCGCCACCGCGCGCTACGACGAACTCCGGGAGGGCCCCCTGGCCGAGTTGAGGCTCGGGCTGGTCCACGGTCGCCTGGATTCTTTGGAGAAGGAGAGGACGATGCGCTCCTTCGCCACCGGCAAACTGGACGTCTTGGTCGCCACCACGGTGGTGGAGGTGGGGATAGACGTGCCCAACGCCACGGTGATGGTGGTGGAGGAGGCCCAGCAGTTCGGCCTGTCGCAGCTGCACCAGCTCCGGGGCCGGGTGGCGAGAAGCCCGCACTCCGCCCGCTGTTACCTCGTCTCGGGGAGGGGGCTGACCGACGCGGCCAAACGGCGCCTGCGGGCGATGACCGAGACCGACGACGGCTTCCGCCTGGCCGAGCTGGACCTCGAGCTGCGCGGCCCAGGTGAGCTCCTCGGGACGCGGCAGCACGGTCTGCCCGACGTGGCCCTGGCCACGCTGGTCACCGACCGGAGGATGCTCGAGGAGGCCCGGGAAGCGGCCCGGCGCCTGCTCGAGGACGACCCGGAGCTGGAAAAACACCCCCGGCTCAAACGGCGCCTGGAATCGGTTTACGGCTCCGGCGACCTGGGGGTCGTGGCGTAGGCGGGACCGAATCAGCCCTTGACAAAGGACAAGGGGTTTAAACCCCTTGTCTCCTTTCTGGTAGAATGGTTGGAAAAAGGGGAGTCGGTGAAAAGAGCGGTTTTCATCTTTCTCGCGCTGGCGGTCGCGGCCTTCGGGGCGCGCGTGACCAACGTCCGCTGCTACGCCCAGGAGGACGTGACCTACGTCGTGCTCTACCTGGACGAGGAGTGCACGGTGCAGGTGTCCGACTCGCTGACCGCCGGGGAGGCCAGCCTGGGGCTCATCGCGCGCGCGGCGCACCTCGACAGCGGGGGACGTCTGGGCGGTCCCGTGGGGCACGTCGTCGGGGGGAATTTTTACCAGTCCGGCGCGGACGCCGTCTTCCTGGTTTACCCCGCGGCCACGGCCGGGTCGTACAAGGCCTACCTGGCCCGCGACCCGCTGCGGGCCGTGCTCGAAATCTCGGCGCGGACCGCGGTGGTCGAGACGCCGGTCACCGTCGAGCCCAAGGGCCCGCCGGACCTTTCGGGGCTGGATGTCGGGCCGGTGCTCCTGGTGGACGACGACGACGGCGTGAACAACGGCAACCCCTACGGGGTGGACGTCCACGAACGGTACACCGCGGCGCTGGACGCGCTCGGGGTGAACTACGACACCCGCGTGGTCAGCCACAACTCCAGCGGCCCCACCTACGCCGAGCTGGAACCTTACCGGCTGGTCATCTACTTCACCGGCCTGGACGCGCTCAAGGTCTGCCTGAGCGAGAGCGACCGCCGGGCGCTGCGGCGGTACCTGGACGACGGCGGTCGGCTCCTCCTCGTGAGCCAGAACTACCTGGGCCAGGTCTCCCGGAGCGGGACGGCCTCGTCGGGTTCCCTGGAGGAGGCGTTGGGGGTCAAGGACTGGCGCGCCGACGCCAAGACCCTCGTGGCCATCGCCGAGCCCGAGGGGGAGCTGAACGCCGGTCTCTCCCTGTCCCTCTTCGGTGACAGGCAAATCGTGGGGAACTGGAGCGACGGCTTCACCGCCTCCGCCGGGGCGCAGGTCCTTTTCACGAACCGCACCCGCGGCGACGTCTGCGGCGTGGCCTCCGAGAGCGGGAATCACCGCTCGGTCTTCCTCTCCTTCGCCTGGGAGAACATCTCCTCCGAGACCGAGGCGCTGGCGTTCCTGGGACGGAGCATCCGGTGGCTCGTCGGCGGGTAGACGAATTCAATCCGATGTACTGAACAGGCAAGGGGCCCGGACCTTGCCCTCCATTTAACGCCCATGTCCAAACCGGACCTCGTAAAAACATTCCGGGAGCGGATTACCGGCGGGCTCGTCTCCGCCCCCCTGGCCGGCACCAGCGACGTACCCTGGTACCGTCTCCTCGCCGGGGAGGGGATTAGCGCCTTCTGGACGGAGATGACCACCGCCGACGGGCTTTTCCGGGGGGGCCGTAAGACGCGGGCCATGCTGACCCCGGAACCCGGGCGGCCCGGAGATCCGCCCCGCCCCCTCCCCCGCCTGCACCCCGACCTGGGCGTGCCGGTGGTCTGCCAGCTCTTCGGCCACCTCCCGGAAGCCTTCGCCTACGCTGCCCGGTTCGTCGAGCTCTGCGGCTACGACGCCCTCGACCTGAACTTCGGCTGCCCGGCGAAGAAGGTCGTGCGATCGGGGAACGGGGTGGCACTCATGCGCGACCTGCCGCTGGCCGTCGAGATTGCGTCGGCGACCCTGGAGTCCACCTCTCTACCGGTCACCGCCAAGCTGCGCCTGGGCTTCGCCTCGGACCCGAGGATTTTCCTGCGCCTGGCGACGGAGCTGGACGGGCTGGGAATCACCGCCCTCACGCTCCATCCCCGCACGTGGGAGGATGGTTTCTCCGGCGTCTCCGACTGGTCGGCCATCGCCGAGCTCGTGGGAGCGGTGCGTTGTCCCGTCATCGGCAACGGCGACGTGAAGAACCCCGAGGACGCGCGCCGTATGCTGGAATCCACGGGGTGCCACGCGGTGATGGCGGGTCGGGCGCTCATCGGTGAGCCCTGGCAGGCGCGGCGCATGGCGCAGGTGCTGGGGGGGGAGGAGGTCGGACCCGAGGCGGACTGGCCGGAGCGGGTCGGGTGGACGCGCAGGCACGGGCGGCTGCTCTGCGATTTCTACGGCGAGAAGCGGGCGATGTTCCGGGTGCGGCGCTTCGCCCTGCACTACCTCCGCGGGGTGGAGGGAGCGGGGGAGCTGCGTCGCCGGATGGCCGTGGTCGCCGATTCGGCCGAGTTCGAGCGCCTTCTGAACGAGGCCCTGGCCCTCTGATACCGCGTGAAGCCGGTCGCCGTTGATATGAAAAAGGGGACGCCGCGCAGGCGTCCCTTTATGGTTGGCAGTTTTATCCGGGGTCCCCACGACCCCTCGTTTCATCCACCGTCAGCTCACGAGGTGATGCGCCGCAGAAGCTCGGCGTAGAAATCTTCCACCTGTCCCAGGTCTCGCCGGAAGCGGTCCTTGTCCATCTTCTCGTTGGTCTTGGCGTCCCAGAAGCGGCAGGAGTCGGGGCTTATCTCATCCCCCAGGAGGATTTTGCCCTCGGAGTCGTAGCCGAACTCGAGCTTGAAGTCTATCAGCTTGATGTCCCGCTGGGAGAGGAAGGGGGTGAGCACCTCGTTGACCTTGAACGCCGTCTTGGCGATTTTTGCGAGGTTTTCCTTGGAGCAGATTTCGAGCGCGTGGACGTGGCTCTCGCACAGCATCGGGTCGCCCAGGGAGTCGTCCTTGTAGTAGTACTCGAGGATGGTGCTCGAAAGGGCGGTGCCCTCTGGGATGCCCATCCTTTTCGAGAGCGAGCCCGCGGTCACGTTGCGCACCACGATCTCCAGGGGTATCATGCGCAGCATCTTGACGCGCATATCACGATCCGACGGGCGGTCAATGTAGTGGGTGGCCACGCCGGCCTCTTCCAGGAGCTTGAAGAACACCTCGGTGATGGCGTTGTTGATGGGCCCCTTGTCCTTGATGGTGCCCTTTTTCTTGCCGTCGAAGGCGGTGGCCGAGTCTTTGTAGTAGAGGCGCACGACGTTGGGGTCTTCGGTGGCGTAGGTTATCTTGGCCTTGCCCTCGTAAAGAACGCGCTCTTCGGCCATGGTGGTCCCCTTCTCGGAATAAGATAAAGCTCCAGTCAGTCCCCTATTATACCCAGACGACGGTAAGTCACGTCAATGAATCTCGGTTTTTGTTCGAAGCAGCGTTCGACGACCTCCCGGTCGAGGTTTTCGGCGACTACGGGGTCACTTTCGACGGCGGTCCTGAAATCGCCCCTCCCCTCCCAGGCGGCCAGGGCGTGCCTCTGGACGAGCTCGTAGGCCGCCTTGCGCTCGAGGCCGGCCCGAATCAGCTCGACCAGCAGGCCGGAGCTGGCCGTCAGCCCACCGGTGAGGGCGAGGTTCTCCGCCATGCGCTTTTCGTCCACCACCAGGCCCCGCACGACGAAGACCATCTTGCGCAGCATGTACACCGCCAGGTGGAAGCCGTCGGGGATTATCACCCGCTCCACGGAGGAGTGGCTGATGTCCCGCTCGTGCCAGAGGGCGACGTTCTCCAGGGCGGCGTGGGCGTTTGAGCGCAGCAGGCGCGCCATGCCGGCGACGCGCTCGGTGATGATGGGGTTCCGTTTGTGGGGCATGGCCGAGGAGCCCTTCTGCCCCTTGGTGAAGGGCTCGAAGGCCTCGGCGACCTCGGTTCTCTGCAGGTGTCGGATTTCGAGGGCCAGACGCTCCAGGTCCGCCCCCAGAATCGCCAGGGCCGAGAGGTAGGCCGCGTGGCGGTCCCGCTGCAGAATCTGGGTGGAGATCGGCGCCGGCTTGAGGCCCAGCTTGGCGCACGTACGCTCCTCGATTTCCGGGGAGAGCGAGGTGTAGGTGCCGACCGCCCCGGATATCTGGCCGACGCGCAGGCCCTCGGCCGTCGCGGAGAGCCGCTCGTGGTCACGCTTGAACTGGGCGTAGGAGACGGCGAGCTTGAGGCCGAAGGTGGTCGGTTCGGCGTGGACGCCGTGGCTGCGACCGATGCACGGGGTGTCTTTGTACTTCAAGGCTTGTTCGCGCACCGCCGAGAGGAGCTGTTCCAGATCGTCCAGGAGCACGCGGTGCGCACGGTTTATCTGGAGGGCGAGGGCGGTATCCAGCACGTCGGAGGAGGTCATCCCCAGGTGCAGGTGCCGGGCCTCGGGACCGACGGTCTCCTCGAGGTGCTCCAGGAAGGCGATGACGTCGTGACGGGTGATTTTCTCGATCTCTTCGATCCGCTTCGGGTCTATCCGGGCCCTCTCCCGGCAGACGCGGACGGCCTCCGCCGGAACGAGCCCCAGCTCGGCCATGGCCGCCGCCGCCGCCAGCTCCACCTCCAGCCAGGTGTTGAACCGGCCCTCGTCGGAGAAGATTTTCCGGATTTCGGGGATTTCGTACCGGTGGATCATGGGCGGTCTTTTTAAACGACTCACCCCTATCCTACCATACAAGACGGTGAGGGCCAAGGAGAAGTAGATTTTCCATCCGCAGTGAAAAAAGGCGGGTCGTTCCACCCGCCTTTTCACCTCAAATCCCGGCCTTTAACGTTACGTCTCCTCGTCCCGCTCGGCGATGACCAGGGCCACGCGGTACTGCCTACCCTCGCGCTGAACGACCAGTACCACGTCGTCCCCCGGGGCGCTCCGCTGGAACTGCTCGTTGAACCCGTCCACCCCGGTTATCGGCTCGGTGTTGTACGAAAGGACGATGTCGCCGGGCTCCAGACCCGCCTCCTCCGCCGGGGAGCCCTTGTCCACCTGGGTGACGAGGGCGCCGTCCGTCGAGCGGAGCCCCATTGCCTGGGCGATGCTGGGGGTCACGTCCTGGAGGTAGAAGCCGATGTAGGAACGGCGGACGCCGCCGTAGCGGATTATCTCCTGGGCCACCTCCCGGGCGGCGTTGATGGGGATGGCGAAGCCGATGCCCTGGTTGCCCCCCGAGGTGGAGAGAATCGAGGAGTTGATGCCTATCACCTCGCCGAGGGAGTTGACCAGGGCGCCGCCGGAGTTGCCCGGGTTGATGGCGGCGTCGGTCTGGATCAGACCCTCGAAGACCCGCACCTCGCCGGTGGCGAGCTGGTAGCGCATGGTGCGGTTCGTGGCGCTGACCACACCCACGGTCACCGTCGGTTGCGGGTCCTTCACGATGAAGCCGAAGGGGTTGCCGATGGCGATGGCCCACTGGCCGACCTCCAGGTGGTCCGAGTCGCCCAGGAGGGCGATCGGCAGATTCTCGCCGCCGGTGATGCGGACCACGGCGGTGTCGGTGTAGGGATCACGGCCGACGACCTCGCCGGGGAAGCTCCGCCCGTCGGAGAGGGTGATCTCTATCTCGTCGGCGGAGTGGACCACGTGCTCCGCGGTGAGGACGTATCCGTCGGGTGAGATGATGAAGCCGGAGCCCATGCCGGGGATCTCACGCTCCCGGTAGGAGGGCCCCTCGGAGCGGGAGGGACCGAAATGGCGCCCGAAGAATTCCTCGAAGAAGGGGTCGTTGAAGAAAGGGTCGCTCCCCGGGTCGTACACGCGCTCGGTGATGCGGGTGATGGTCGAGATGGTGACGACGGAGGGGGCGGCGATCCGGGTGGCCTCGGTGATGGCGTTGCCGCGCTCGGCGGTGATGCGCGCGTCGTTGGACTCGACCGCCGCGGAATCGGTGTCGCTCAGCGCCAGCTCGACCGACGGGGTCTCTTCCCCGGCGCATCCGGGCTGCACGAGAAAGATCGTGAGAAGGGTTAAAAAGAGCGTGTACCGCATGGATGTACCTCCCCCGCGGGCCTTGCGCGCAAGTCCCGCGGTACCGTGTTGAATACGCGCTTACATTCCGCTTATACGTTACACCGAATCGCTTTGTTCCGCGCCCCACGCGTTAGGAAGGGATAAGTTCCCTTTTCATTACAACTTGCCTTACCCGGTCATCTGGGGTAATATATGTACGGATGTCGAAACCCCGCGTTAAGTGAAAAGGCCGGTGCGGCGATGGCGAGTCGGAGTCAGAGGTTACTGATGTGGTCCATCCTGAGTGTCGTCGGCGTCGGCTTTCTTCTTCTGGTCGTCTTCGGTGAGATTTTTCAGTGCCAGCGCACCGCCCCGCCCCCCCACCTCCAGCCACCCCGGGTCGGCGACGTGGTTCAGCTCAAGCCGGGCATCTCCTCCATGTTGAAAACCTCCACCGGTGAGACCCCGCTGCCGCCGGGCAGCCTCCTCGAGGTGACCGGGGTGCGGGAGGACGTGGCCGAGGTCGAGCTGGTGTCGGACGGAACCGCGGGCGAGCTGGCGTGGAAGGACGGGTTCCGCGGGTTCTTTGAACGGGCGACCGGCGGGCTGGTCGAGCTCTACGCGAAGGACGACTGGACCGTCCTGGAGGCCCTCGATCTTGCCGAACCGCTGGGACGCGGCTGGTCCCACGACGCAATTGCCTACGCCGCCGCCTCCGGCGATGAGCCCTCGGGGGGCCGGAGCCGGGAATGGGTGGTCGCCTTCTACTCCAACGGGCTGAAGCGGATTCTGCGCGTGGCGCTCAGCACGGGGGCCCAACCGGCGGTTCAGGAGGATTCCCCCCCGGATTTGCCCGCCGACGATTTCGCGAACTGGCCCCTGGGTTCGGCGAGACTCGCCCTGGGCCGTCCCGCCGTGGATTCCCCCGCCGCTCTGGAGGCCGCGTGGGCCTCCGACGACCGGAGTGATAAGGAAAAGAGCCGGTGGGAGCTTTTCCGCATCTTCCTCGTGCACCAGGGCGACCCGGAGAATCTCGGTGACCCCTGGCTCAACAACGTCACCTACCGGATCTTTCAGAGGCTCGCCGTGCGGATGAACCCCGACGACGAGGCCGCTTTCACCGAGTTCGTGGTGGACGCCCTGACCGGCGTCGTCCTGACCCGTTTCCCCTGAGCTTATCTTTCGGGTCCGGGTTCCGGGTTGGGTCCGATAAAAAGAGTACAGGCGCGAAAAAGATTTGTTGTCCTCATGAGTGCCCGACTATGGCTTTCGGGCCGACGCGTCACAGGTAGGGTATGGGCGCGAAC
Source organism: bacterium (assembly GCA_035528375.1). Taxonomy (NCBI): domain Bacteria; species bacterium. The sequence goes on along the minus strand of DATKYS010000118.1, from coordinate 27,619 downwards.
GAGGTTTACCGGGGTCGGCGGCCCCGGTTTTTTACGTATTGTCGTGGTCGGGGGGATTTTAAAGAAGTGGAAAAAGCCGTTCGGCACGGCTTTTTCTATCCCGATCGGGACGATTTTCCAATCCCCTGGCTGGGGCGGTAGGATTCGAACCTACGATGACGGCTCCAAAGGCCGTTGACTTACCGCTTGTCGACGCCCCAGGGCTATTCCGGATCACCCCTTCCCCGACGGCCGGGTGCGGGGCTGGTGCGTCGGACGGCTGCCGTTGAACGGTCGTTCGTTCCGTGCGTGAACGCTGAGGCTATGCTTCGCCTTCTTCGAACTCCTCGGGGGGGTCCTCGGAGGGGTCCTCGGAGGGGACCTCGGAGGGGACCTCGGAGGGGACCTCGGTTCCTCCGGCTTCGGGGGAACTGTCGTAGAGGCCCTCCCGCATGAGCTCATCGTACTTCGCCAAAACCGCTTCCTCGATCTTGGACCGCGTCTCGGCGTTCAGGGGGTGGCAGACGTCGCGACGCGTACCATCGCGGCGCTTCTTGTTCGGCATGGCCACCCAGAGACGGTCGTTGCCGTCAATGACGCGCAGGTCTTTGACGATGAAACAGTTGTCGAATACGATGGAGGCGTAAGCCTTTAGCTTTTCCTCATCGCGCAGGCTGACCCTCACCTCGGTGATTTCCACAATTTGCCTCCTCGTGGGTGACAAAGCTTCAGGCTATTTTATTTTCGACCATCGAGACGCCTTTGTCAATAACTTCCGTCGGAATCGAGGCTATTCCTCTCGATTCCAGCTCGCTGGTGAGCTGAAAAGCCTCTTTTTCATCCCGGGCGACGCCGAAGCAGCAGGCCCCGGAGCCGGACAGGCTGACCGGTTTCAGGCCGCTGGCGCGGAGGGCGTCCAGAGTGCGGCCGATTTCGTGGAAGAAGCGGATGATTTTGGTGGAGAATGCGTTGGGCAGCTCCGGCGGCGAGGCTCCGCCCGAGAGCCAGCCCTCGATTTCCTCCCGGGGGAGTTTTGCGAAATCCTCCTCCGTGAGCTGCTTGTAGGCCCAGGCCGTCGAAACGGCGGCCTTGGGGAAGGCCAGGACGATGTGGATTTTCTTTTGCGCGAGCCTCGTCAACCGCTCGCCGCGCCCCTCGGCCAACGCGATTCCCCCCTCCAGAAAGAACGGCACGTCGGCCCCAAGCCCGGCGGCCAGCCCGTGCAGCCGCTCCCGGTCGAGGGGGTCGCCGTGGAGCCGGTTCAGGGCCGCCAGGGTCCCCGCGGTGTCGCTGGATCCGCCACCCAGCCCGCTTCCGGGGGGGATATGCTTGGATATCTCGATCCGCGTATCCGGCGTGGTTCCGGTGGCCGCGGCGAAGGCTTCGGCGGCCCGCCAAACCAGGTTGCGCCGGTCGGTCGGGACGCCCGGCTGACCGTGTACCGCGAGTGAGAGCCGGTCCGCCCGGTGCACGGTCAGGTTGTCCCCCAGGGAGATGGCCGCCAGGATTGTTTCCACGTCGTGGTAGCCGTCGTCGCGCCGACCGAGAACGGCGAGACCGAGGTTGACCTTGGCGGGGCATCTGAGAAGTAAAGACCGAGTCTCGTCCATCTGTTCGGATTCTGCATGGGGCGCCCCGATTAGTCAAGCCGTACATTTTCTTGACGCAGAGGAACTCCGGTGCTATATTTAAAATGGCTTGGAGGAATCAACCAGGTTTCCCGACGCGCCCCGGCGGTTTCAGGGGTGGAAACGGTCTGCCGGAGGCTGAGGGAAGGGGGCGAGTCATGAAACGGATGCTTCTAGCGTTGCTCTTCCTCGGTTTCACCGCGGCGGGGGCGGTGGATGTCCTGCTTGTAGACGACAACATCCAGGACGGACCTGATGGGTATCCAAACATCGTCAATCTGGACCGAGTTGAGAATATTTTAACAAACATGGGCATCCCCTTCGACCACGAGTGGAACGACCGACTCCGCTATCCGGGTATCACCGCCGATCTCGATTTTCTGAACGACTACCGGATCATTATCTGGTACAACGACAACCGGGCCATAGACCAGACCGAGTACGACGCGGTTCACGCCTGGGTCGAGGAGGGCAACATCCTCATCGTCACCGGCTACGACTCCCTGGGGAACCCCAACGACCCCATCATGGCCCAACTGGTGGGCTCTTCGACCTGCGGTGACTACCCCTTCTGCGATTCCTTCACCGTCGGTGAATCGGACAACTTCATCATGGACGGGGATTGGGGTTATTTCTCCGGTAGCTACGACATCCTCCCCGATGGCGCGGACCACGACTGGGCCCAGCCGGCGCCCGGCACGCGAAAAATCGCCACCTCATTCACCGGTCACGTCATGGGACCGGCGAAGATTCTGCTCACCGAGGGCGTGGGCAACGGGGGGATAATCGTCTACTGGAACGGAAACTGGGATTCCATCGAGTGGTGGCGTTTTACCCAGTCGCCCGAGACGGTCAACATGTTCCGGAACATGATGGATTACTTCGTCGCCCTGGTGCCCGTTCAGGAGATGAGCTGGGGCGGGATTAAGGGAGTGTTTACACCGTAACCCTGGTTGGTGTACAATATCTCCGGTATGTTCTGTTTTTCTCGGGATTAGATTTTTTCAACAAAAAGTAACCTCTGATCGGGGGGACGAGAGATGAAACTTACCGCTATCACTCTTTGCTTCGCGATGGTCCTCGGTGCGTCGGCTTACAATCTTTTACTCCTGGACGACTCCTCCCCCGATTACGGCATGCCCGACGACAACAACAATCTGGACAGTGTGGAGCAGGTCCTCACCGACATGGGCATCAGTTTCGATCACTGGCACAACAACTGGATTATGAATAAATCGGCGGATTTAAGATTCCTCTTGGATTACGACATCATCCTCTGGTACAACGACAACCGGGCCATCCTGGAAAGCGAGTACCAGGTCATGCAGAAGTGGGTCGGCGAGGGCAACTTCCTGGTGGTGACCGGGGAGGATTCCCTGGGCAGCCCCAACGACCCGCTGATGGCCGAACTGGTCGGCTCCGCAATCTACGGCGACTGCCCCTTCTGCGAACAGTTCACCGTCACCAATCCGAACAACTGGGTCGCCGACGGCGAGGCCGGTTTTTACGACGGAACCTACGATATCATAGCCTATGCCTCCGACCACGACATGGCCGAACCGAAGCTGCCGGTGACGTACGCGGTGGCCGTCACCGTTACCGGCGACCACGGCGTGGGACCGGCGAAAATCCTCGTCACGGAGGTGGTTCCGCCCCTAGGCGGCATCGTGGTGTACTGGAACGGCAACCGTGACGCCGCCGAATGGTGGCGTATGTCACAAACGCCCGTTACGGTCAACATGTTCAAGAACATGATGAACTTCCTCACCGACAACGTATCGGGTGTGGCTGAGGTAACCTGGGGCAGCCTCAAGAGCGTCTTCGCGCAGTGATCCGCCGGTTTTGATTGAATGAGGGGAGGCCGTGGGGCCTCCCTTTTTTAAGAAAGAAGAAAAAACACCTGGGAGGTCATAAAAAGGGGAGACCGTGGGGCCTCTTTTTTGACCGGTTTGGTGCGTCTTCAAAATCCGCGGTGAAGACCCAGCCCCCGCGCGTACCCCCGGACATCCTCCACCTCGCCGGCGGTCGGCCGCCGGTTCAGGCCCCCGTACTCACCCACCCGGTGGCAGGGGCGGTACTGGTCCATGACGTTGACGTAGCTTTCGGTGGATAGTTCGGCGATGAACCGCAGGACGCCCCGGGAGTCGGCCAGTCCGCCCGGGAGGACCAGGTGGCGGATTAAAAGCCCCTTCCGGGCTACGCCGCGGTCGTCGGTCTCCAGGACCCCCACCTGGCGCTGCATCTCGCAAAGAACCTCGGAGCATTTCTCGAAGTAGTCCGGCGCCCCCGAGAGCTCCCCGGCGGGAGCGTCGGGGCCGTACTTGAAGTCGGGCATGTAAATCTCAACCAAACCGTCCAGCAGGGCGATGACCTCCCGACTCTCGTACCCCCCGCAGTTCCAGACCAGCGGCACCCGCAGGCCCATCCCCCGGGCGAGGCTCACCGCCCGGGCCAGCGGGGGGGCGAGGTGGGTCGGCGTCACCAGGTTCACGTTCTGGCAGTCCATCCCCTCCAGGGTGAGCATCAATCGGGCCAGTTCCTCGGGCCCCGCGGGTCTCCCCACCGCGCGCTGGCTGATGTCGGCGTTCTGGCAGAAGAGGCAGTGGAGGTTGCAGCCGCCGAAGAAGATGGTCCCCGAACCGCCGCCCCCGACCAGCTCCGGCTCCTCTCCGAAGTGGGGACCGGCGGAGGTGACCGGCGGCACCGGTCCCACGCCGCAGGACCCCCTCTCCCCCGCCGTCCGGTCCACCCCGCATGCCCGGGGGCAGAGGGCGCAGCTCCGGTAAATCTCGTCGAGACGTCGGAGCGACGCGCCGTTGCGCTCAGTCATCGGTTCAGGACGGCCAGGCCGCGGCGGGCGTACTCAAGCAGCACCGACCCGGGGTAGTCGCTGATCAGCGCGGTCAGGTCACCCGTCGCGCCCTCGGTGTCCTCGAGAAAATCGGCGTCGAGCCAGGCCGCCAGAGCCAACGCCCGATCGCCCGTGCCCTCGGTGGCGGCGGCGATGACGTCCGCGAGAACGTCGCGGGCCGAGGCGTAATCCCCCTCCCCGGCCAGGAGGTCGGCCAGTTGGACGGCCGCCTCGTCCCCCAGCGGACCGCCGGCGGCCAGGGCTTCCCGAAGGCAACGTCCCTCCGCGGACGAATCACACCGGATGCCGGCCAGATAGGCCTCCACCAGGTCGGTGAACGCCCCCTTTTCCTCAAAACTCTCGGCGAAGCCCGAGGCCAGGAGCAGGCGTAAGAGGTCCGTGGCCCGCGGGTCGTCCCCGTTCCGCGCGATATACCGCCGGACCCAATCCATGACCGGCGCCGGATCGAAGGACGGGTCCCCCTCGAGCCTTTCCGCCAGGCGCGTGAGTTGGAGAAGTGTCAACTGGTAGTGGAGCTCCGGGTCGGTCGGCTCGACGAGGTCGTCCGGTGTCCGTCCGGAGAGCTTCCAGGCCCGTTCCGGCTCGCCCCGGAGTAGGGCGGCCTCGATGCGGGCGGCGAGGAGCTGTTCCTCGTCGGGACCGTAACCGTATCCTTCGGTCAGTTCCTCAAGCAGTTCCTCCGCCTCGGCGGGCCGGCCGCCGCGCAGGAGGAAGAGGGCCGTTCGCCACGTCAGTTCACGGTCGGCGGGGTTCAGGGCGAGGATTTTATCCGGCTCGATACCGCGGGCGCTCAGGTTGGAGGCGCAGGCGAAGGACAGGCCGGCGGACGCGAGCGCTCCCCGGGCGTCGGCGGTCAGTCCCTCCAGGGAGGCCAGTCGCAGGGCGGATTCCAGCGCCGCTTCCGGGAGCCCGACCTGTCCCAGGGCTTTCACCACCTCGAGGGGGAGGATTCCGCCCGCGCCGGTCAGCCAGGGGGTGATGTCGGCGTGCTCGGCGAAGAAGGCGGTCAAGGAGCGGATTTCGTCCTCGACGATCCGATGGGCACGTTCATCCAGCACTAGCCTCGGTCTTCCCTGTGCCCAGGGGTGGGGCAGGGGCCCGGGACCGTCCTCCACGGTGCCCAGCGCCCAGGGCGAGAGGGCGATGCCCAGGCGGATGCGGCCGAACACCGGCTCATCGCGGCCCTCGAGGGTGTCCAGGGCGACGAGCGCCGTCTCTTCCGTCGCACCGAAATTTCCGAAAAACCCGACGGCCCATGAGCCGGGACCCTCCCGGGAAATGGCCTCGACACAGGTTTCGGCGGCATCCCGGTAGCGCCCGAGGGCGAAGAGGAGCCGGACGACGTCCCGACTGTAATCCGCCAAATCGCCGGTGGGCGGGTTTTCCAGCAACCGGAGCGCCTCTTCGTTGAGCCCGTGGTCGGAGAAAATTCGCGCCACCGTCCGCACGTCACCCGGCCTCAGGTCGGCCCGATCCAGCTTGGCCCGCCAGTTTTCCAGCGCCTCTTCCACGCGCCCCAGGGCGTAGAGACACTCCCCCCGCTCGACGTACACCCGGTCGTCCCGGGAGCCGTCCCGGCCCTCCCAGAGCCCGAGGGCCTCGTCGGCGCGGCCCAGACCGCGCAGCCGCTCACTCGCCTCGCAGCGAAAATCCACCCGGTACGGGTCGAGCGCGACCTTCCGCAGGGCCTCGGTTACCGCGACCTCGGGTCCCCGGGCGGATTCGGTCAGGCGGAGCCAGACCTTCCAGGTGCCTAGGTCGAAGCCGTAGGGGTCTCCCCCGTAAGAGGCCAGGGCGAGCGCGGCGATTTCCGGTCGGCGGGTCAGGTCGTCGAGCACGCTCCGGCACCGGGTGGGCTGGGAACCGGCCACCCGGGCGGCGGCTTCGAAGGCGTTTTTTTCCAGGAGGCGCTTCGCCAGCACGTCCGCCACGACGTTCCATGCGGCGCGGCTCTCCGCGGCCTCGAACCAGAGATGGAGGTCGGCGGGGGCCTGCGCGAAATAATCCCCCAGGGCCAGGGCGGCGGAGTCCAGTCCGCCCGTCGCCCGATCGGGCAGCTCGAAAAGCCTCTCCAGAGCCTGCCGCCCCTCGCCCAGCTCCCGGCGCCAGAGGAAAATCTGGGTCTCGCACCGGCCCAGATTGTCCGGGCGGACCTCACCCGCGTCCACGGCCCGGGTCAGAATACCGACCGCCTCCGCGTAATCCCCGGAGCCGGCGGCGGACTGGGCCTCGGACCAGGCATCCGCCCCGGCCGGCTTGACCAGCAGGAGGATGACCCATATAATTTTGTGAAGCCGAGGTGACGTCATGTCGTCGAGGATACGTCTTTTTTACGCCCTGGGCCTGGTGACCGCCTACGTTCTCCTGGCCGCGACCCACTGGCTGGGCGGAGCCAACGTGGCCTACGAGCTTTTTTACCGGCTGATCGCCTTCGTCGCGGTCGGCATCGTCGCGCCCCTGGTCTGGATCAGACTCAATCGGATTCCCGCCGAATCGGGGGCGAGCCTCTACCGGCAGCTTCTCGTCGCGGGCGCGGTCGCCGTCGCGGTGTTCTTCCTCTTCCCCGAGCTGAAAGCTCCCGCAGGCTGGGCGGATGTCTGGGTCTGGGTCTCCAATGCGGTGGCCGCGGCGGGAGTGGCCTATTTCGCCTACCGCTTTCTGCCCGTTTTTCTCGACTCGGGCGGTTTCATGGGGAGAATCATCTGGGGGGCGCTGGCGGTGCTCGCCGTCGTGCCCACGACCCGCGGCGTCGTGTCGGCCGGTCTGGCGGGGATGCTGACCTGGGCGGCGGGGAGCTTCTGGCCGGCCGCGGTGCTCTTCACCGCCCTGTTTAACACCTTCGATTGCGGTGTGTCCGTGGAGGGGCTGTCTTCGACCGGACCCTGGTTAATCGCCGCTCTGGCCGGTCTGGTCCCCCTCGTCCTCGTGACCCTTCGCGGCGCGCTTGCGCAGAAAGCCCGTGAGCAGGATAAAGCCGACCCGCTCGACGACGTAGACCGCGAGGTAGATGAGCATCAGCGTCAGCGCGGCGTTGTAATCCTCCCGCACCAGCCCGGCCAGGAGGAAGCTGCCGACGAAGAACGCCGAGGCCAGAACGAATAGCACGTAACTAAAACGCCGGCCACCGAAGTAAAAGCGGTAATTCGCCAGGGATAGAAGCACCACCCCTCCGACCAGAAGCGCCCACTCGTAAAGGCTCACCGACCCTCCAGCAGTTCCCGGTACACCATTTCCAGCTGATCCAGGTATCCCTTCAACCTCCAGCGACGTTCGGCGGTCCGCCGGGCGGTTTCGCCCATGCTGTCCACCAGGCCCGGTCTGACGGCGAGGCATCTCATCGCCCGGGCCAGCCTCCGGTGGTCGCGGCGGGGGACCAACAATCCCGTCCGGCCGTGCTCGACGAGCTCGGGAATCCCGCCCACGGCGGTGGCGACCGCCGGGAGCCCGGCGGCGAAACCCTCGCGCAGGGAAAGCGGCAGCGACTCGCGCAGGCTGGGAAGGACCAGGGCGTTCACGCGCTCGAGCAGCGCCGGCATATCCCGCTGGAAGCCGAGGAACTTGACCCGGCCGGTCACGCCGAGACGGGCGGCCATCCGTTCCAGGGAACGCCGGGCGGGGCCGTCGCCGGCGATCCACACATCGAAGGGGGCGTCTCCGCAAATGGATACGGCCCGCAGGAGGTCGTCGTGCCCCTTCCGTCCGTCAATGCGGGCCGGCATCAGGAAGGTGAAGCGATCCCCGGTCCGCTCGGGCTCGATGTCGAAGAACGCGTCCGGCAGGCCGGTCTGCACGGTCAGGGCGAGATTGTCGGGAAAACCGCACCGCCGAAAATTCCGCCGCTCGTAATCGGATACGAACAGCACCCGGTCGGCGGCCCACCGGAGCAGCCCCGCCGCCAGGGGGTAGGACCAGCGCCGGTGGAGGTTGTGGATGGTCACCAGGACCGGCACCCCTCGCCCGAGGCCCCTCCGCGCCGCGACCGCCGGCAGAATCGCCTGGGTGTGGACCAGGTCGCAGCCCCTCTCGGCGATCAACGCCGCCAGTTCCCGGGACAGCCGCGCGAGGCCCCGTGGCGTGCGGCTGTGCGTCCGCAGCTCCACGACCTCCACTCCGCAGTCTTTGGCCTCGGGGGAGAGCGCGCCGCCGTGCGAGACCAGGGTCACCCGGTGCCCGCGGTGTACGAGCCCGCCCGCCAGCGCGATGGTGTCCCGTTCGGCGCCGCCGGCGATGAGGTGGGGGGTGATGAGAAAAAGACGCATTTTTACGAGATGCCCAGGGCTTCCTCGTACAGACGGCGGTGCAGTTCCAGGTTCCGCTCGAAGGAGAGCTCCCGGACGACCCAGTCGCGGGAATTTTCGGCCATCCGTCGGGCCTCCCCGGGGTCTTCCAGCAAGCGGGAGATGGCCGCGGCGCAGCCGTCCACGTCACCTATCTCAAAAACCAACCCCCGGTCGCCATCCGTAATGAGTTCCGTGCTCCCCCCGGCCCTCGAAACGACACAGGGGATTCCGGCGGCCTGAGCCTCGATCACCGCGTTGGGAAGTCCCTCGGAGAGGCTCGAATGGCAGAAAACGTCCGCCGCGGCCAGCACGCACATCACGTCGTAGGTCCGACCGAGAAGCCGCACCTCTTCCCCGAGTCCCAGCTCTCGTACGAGCTCCTCGACCGCGGGGCGGAGGTGGCCTTTTCCGGCGAGGAGGGTCCGGATTCCGGGGTATGCGTTTTTCAAGCGAGCGGTCGCTTTCACCAGGGTCTGGGGGTCCTTGGGGTGCCGGAGGTTGGCCACCATCACCACCACCGGTCCCGAGCTCACCCCGAGCTTCCGCCTGGCTTCCCTGCGCTCGTCATCGGTCACTGGTCGCCCGGCTTCTATGCCGTTGTAGATGATTCGGAGCTTGGGCTCCGGACCGCCCCGCGAGAGAACCATTTCCCCCACCGCCCGGGAGTTGACCTCGATCAGCTCCGCCCTCCTCCAGTACCACCGGCAGGCAGTCAGGTGATACCAGCGCTTCCAGGGCTCCAGCCCCCCCTCGAAGACGAGCGCCTTCCTCCCCGTCTTGCGGGCCGCGGCCACGGCGTAGAGGTTTCCCGAGAAGAGCTGGCCCGCCACGAGCGGCCAGTCTTCCCGTTCCAACTTCTGTGCCAGGGCCCGGAGCCGGGCCAACCCCCGGGGACGGTTCGGCAGGGTCGTCACGGGGCAGGGCTCGGCTATCGGGAGGAGCGTTTCTTCCCATTGGTCGCCGAGAACCAGTATCTCCACCCTCCACCCCGCCTTCGCCGCGCGGCTGGCGACGTTGGAGAGCTGCTTCTCCGCGCCGGCCATATACCAGGGTCCGATGACGTGAAGAATCGAAGGATGCTCACGCCAAGCTTCTACCGATGTCCTCTTCGTAAGACCTCCCGCTCCGCCAACGGGCCCGACAGCTTTTCGATCGCTATATCGTAAGCCACCATGGGCAGCACGAGATAGAGATACAGATATTTGGTGTAAGTTCCCAGCATGAAACTGAATATTATAAAAGAGGTGAAGGAGAGCGTCGTTGCCGTGGACAGGAGTCGAATCCCCTGGTCACCGGCCAGCTTGGCGAGTTTCACCGCGCGAATACCCGACCAGAAGGAGAGGATAATCAGAACGACGAAGGGGATGAATCCTATCAGGCCGAACTCGACGAGGACCTGGAGCATCGTCGAGTGTTCCCCGGTGCGGCCTCGTTTGATGATGTAACCGCCCAGCAGCTTCTCGGGGGCGGTTCGGTACCGCATGTACCCCACACCGAGGATCGGATTTTCCAAAAACAGGCGGATGGAGGTGTCCACCTGTCTTTTTCTAATTATCACGGACTGATCCGTGCCCTCATCCCCGAAGAGGGAGTTCAGGGTTTCGATCCGCGACCAGTATTCGAAAGGGATGAACGCGATGATGAGCACGACGGTGAGGAGCAGCAGAATCAAGCGGTTTCTCAGTTTTATCACCGGTATGAAGAAGATGACTAGGAGGATGAGCGCCAGAGTTACGAAACCGGCGCGGGAGAAGGAGATGATGACTGCGATGAACGTGAGGAGGCCCAGCGCGATAAAAAAGGCCCAGGTTACTTTGCTCTTCCGGTATTGGGCGAGATAAACCGCGATGGGAAGCGCAACCACAGAGTAGCAGGCGTACTCGTTTGGATCGAGAAAATTTCCCGCGATTCTACCGGCCTCCGGTACCGTGATGTACTGGTACAGCCCCAGCGCGCCATCCATGCCTCGGGCCAGGAGGATGATCACGAGCAACCACCATAACCGTTTCTCCGTGTCCACGTACACGCGCGTCAGGACGAAGAGGACCAGGAATTGAAAGTGCTGCTCGACGAAGGCCGACTGGGGGTTGTGGCTGATGATGGTCGAGAAGGCGCCGGCCGCTATCAGGATGAGGACCACGATGCCCCGCTTGTCGAAGGCCCGTTTGAGCCGCTGCCCATACTCCGGTGTCCTGATCGCCGTTACGGCGAGGGTCACGGCGACGAGAAGAACCCCCCCGATTTTGGCCAGGGTGAAGGTATTCGACTCGATGTAGCCGTAGGGGAGGAAGTTGACGAGGAATATGTAACCGAGAAACGCGGTGAAGGGGTACTTCAGGGAGATGCCCAGGGCGATGACGCCCACTATACCCAGGCAGACGTAGTAGTAGGGCAGTCGTAAAAATACGCAGACGACCAGATACGCCGTCGCCAGCAGTGCGCACGCGGTGAGATCGCGGTGCCGACGGGCGTATTCCAGCCATCTCTCGTTGGACCTTTGGAATATCCCCGGTTGCGAAAAATTCATCTCGTATTGGCCGGTTGGGCGGCTACGTAGTCGTACAGCTCGAGGAGATCTTTGGCCAGAAGCGGCCAGTTGTACCGTTCGTCAACCCGTTTCCTGCCCCATTCCCCGATATTCCTTCGCATGTCCGCATCATCCAGAAGCATAGCACAGGCGCGGACCAAATCGGCATCGGTTTCAGCCACCAGGGCGTCCCGACCGGGGATGAACTCGATTCCCTCCATGGTCTTGGGCGTGGCCACGAGGGGTCTGGCGGCGGCCCAGGCCTCCGGCACCTTGTTCTTGAAACCCACGCCGTACGATAGAGGGCTGCAGTACACCGATCCCCGGGCAATCCACTCCGACACCGATTCCACCCGACCGGTGATGACGTTCCCGGGATTACCGGCGGCGGCCCTCTTCATGCGTCGGGTGGGGCGGTTTCCGACGATGAAAACCGCGAGCTTCGGCCACCTCCTGCGTAGCTGGGGGGCAATCCTCCCCATGAGCCTCAGCGCGGCCAGTTCGTTGGGGGGGTAATCGAATGAGCCGCTGAAAACGAGGCTGGGGAATTCCTCGGCATGCGGTTCGGGAGCCGTGGCACAGGGGTCGGCACCGTTGGAGACGACGCCCACGTGAAGGGCGGGGTTCAGTTTCTTCACGGCCTGGGCATCCAGGTTGGTACACATCCCCACGGCGTCGTAATAGCCGTACAGACGCGGCTCGATACGTCGGAACTTCAGAAAGTCAATGGCAATGGGCGGCTTTTTGCGCCAGGGAGCCATTTTAAGGTTCTCCATATAATTTCTGTAATAGGCGTCGTGCGGGACGATCAGCCGCGGCGGCGTTCTCAGGCCCACGATAGAGTATCCGAGAAAACACCCCTCCACGTGCAGGAGATCATATATTCCATCACTCAGAGCCCGCTTCACTGCATCCCGGATGAGTGAATTGCGGAAGAAGGAGAAGGGGAGGGGGAATGGACTTACGAGGGAGCGTAGTTTATCCCGGCAGTCCGGTCGGTGTCGGAACGGTTCGATTCTGATACTACGGGCATGGGGGCGTAAACCTTCAATGTCCCCTTGCTCGGGCGCGACGTGTGGGAAGAGGAGGAGGTCCACCTCGTGGAACCTGGAAACCTCGCGCAGGAGGTGGAAAAATTTACTCTCCCCCCCGCCCACCGGTGGGTAGGGCATCAGTATCGAAATGCAAAGCACCCTATATCCCGGCACGACCTTCTCCGTTCAGCATCTCGAGGATGAGCCGGACCACCCTGGCCCCGGAGCCTCCGTCCGCCGCGCACTCGTGGCGGGCGATGTATTCGTCGCGGCCTTGGGCCAGCTTATGGATGACTTCACCTTCGATTACCAGTTTTATCCTTTCCGCTATCTGCTCCGCGTCTTTGGCCCCCAGGACCGCCTCTGAATCCACGTAGGGCAGCACCGGGGGCTCTTCACCGGTCCTGAAGACCACCACCGGCCGCCCCAGCATGATCGCCTCCACGCCCACGGTGGAGAAGGCCGTGAGGATGACGTCCGAGGAGGCGAGCAGACCGTATAGATCCAGCTTCTTCGGCAGGAGCGCATCCCGGGGCGCCCCAAGTTCACTCAAAATCAGGCGCAGGTCCCCGAGGTTTTCGCGGGGGTGCGGTTTGACTAAAACCCGAAGCCGGGGTATCTCCCGAGCGGCGAGGAACGCCCCCCGCAGCATCTCTCGGCGCGTGTCATCGGTGAGTGCGACGTCGGGCGGCTGGGTGATGACGACCAGCAGGCGTTCATCGGTCTCTTTTTTAACGGGCTCTTTTTCACGGTACCGGACCAGCCCGTCGAAGGAGGGTTGACCGGTGACGACCATCTTCTCCCGGGGGACCCCGTTCTTGGCGTAAATGTTTTCGGAGTATGCGCCGCTCACCGCCAGCCTGTCCGCTTCCACCCGTCCGAAGAGCGGCGAGTCCCAGACCATGTCGTGGGATTCGATCGCCAGGGTGGGAATCCCCCTCGCGGCGGCCATCCGGAAGGCGAGGTTGACGAGATCGTTGCGCTCCGTAAGGCTGACGAGCAGCCGCGGCCTCACCGCTTCGATCAGTTCCTCGAGGGCCGACGCCCGGGGAATCAACCTCCAGAAGAGCTGCCGAATCACGCTCGTGAGCCAGCCCCGGGTGTACTCGCCCAGGTCCAGCCCCCTCCACGGCAGGCGGGGCAGGATTTGGGGCAACTCCGGTCCGATCCGCCAGTAACTCCGGTAGGTCCCTATCCATTCGTCGAGGCGTTTCGACCGGACCCGCACGTCGAGGCTGTACCGGCGGACGGCGGGAGGGAGATCGCGGGGCCTCACCCGGTATGTCGTCGCCAGCCCGACCCGCAACCCTTCGGGTATCCCATCCAATACGGACCGCCAGGTCGCCCTTTCGGAGGGAAGGGTCGTCAGAATCAGGCCATCCACGGGGGTGGGGCTCTCTCTTTTACCTAAGGAACGCAGGAGCGACACCGCCAGCTTGAGCCAGCGGGCCAGCCCTTCGTTCAGTGTGATGCTCGGTCCAGCGCCGACCCGGGAGGTCCGCAGGCGGCGGGTGAAGGAAGTGGGGACCATGCCGGGCGCGGTGAGGCGGACGCCTTTACCCCGGCAAACCTCGTCGAGAACCCCGGCCAGGAGCTCTTCCCCGCCCAGAAGGGTCGTCGCGTAAAAGCTCTCCGTCAGCGCCGAGTCCAGAATCGCTGCGCCGAGGCATGCCCGGCGCAGGCGGTACCAGTAGAAGAGGTGCCAGATGACCCGCGTCACGTCGTCCCGACCGAGGGTCTCGAGCGCGCGGTCGGTGAGCTCCTTGGACTCGGCGTCCACCCGTCGTATTCCCTCCCGCCCCAGAATCGCCTCGGAGGTCGTCACGGTGACGCCTTTGTCCCGGCAGACCTTCAACAACGACGCGCCGAGCACGCCCGGGAGAAGGTCCGTCACGGTCGGTTCGCGATTTATGCGCCTCTGGCGGTCAATCTCCCGCTCGAGTGCCTTCGGGGAGACGTATCCGGCCAGACCCAGAAGAGATGGCGCCCTAATCATCCAACTCACCGCGGGATTGAAAGAGGCGTTCACGGAGCCGGGTCTTCAGCATCTTGAAAAGCCCCAACCGGTGCTCACCGTAAACGATGAGGGGCAGCGCGAGGACGAGAAAGGCACCGGTTCCGGCCATCAGGCGTAAAAAGGGCGGCCAGTGTTCGATGTAGGTCAATCCAAACTTCAACCCTTCCACGAGCGCGCCGACGTAGCCCAAAGGCAGGAGGAGTCGCAGGAGGAAGCCCAGCCGCTCCCGCAGATTCATCCCCACCTCTTTCGCGGCGAAGTGGTTGATGATGAGGGAGTTCACGATGATGGCGCCCGTGCTCGCCAGCACGATGGACCAGCTGGAGCCGAAGCGGAACAGGGCCAGGGTGCAACCACAGACGGCCAGGAGCAGGATGCCGATCTGCATCCCGATCCACAGCCCGACGCGCCGGCGTTCGATGAGGAGATTGATGAGGGTGTTTCCGGCGATGGTAATGATGGCGTAGAAGGCCATCCGGGGCGCGTAGAGGTCTATGAGCGCCAGGGACGGGGCGTAATTCGGCAGCCAGGCCGCCAAAACCGTCCGCGAACCCATGACCGCCAGTCCGGCCACCAGGGCGCCGACGTAGGCGGCCGCCTCGGTGTAGCTTACCAGACGACGCCGGAGCTCACCGATTTCTCCGGCGCCGGTGCTGCGGGCCAGTTCCGGGTTGAGGACGACGCCGAGCTTGCCCGGGACCAGGATGACGAGCATACCGATGGTGGCGGCGAGGTTTAAAAAACCCCGGTCCACCCCGCCGATGAACCGGGCGATGAACAGCTTGTCCACGCTTTCCAGGCAAAAACGGAGGAATACGACGATGGTCAGCGGCAGCCCGACGCGCATCACCCGGAAAATTTTCGCCCAGTCGAGACGGGGAACCAACCGCAGCCGACGGGGGTAGCCGGTTCGGCTCCAGTAGATGACGACGAAGACGATTTCCACGATTATCAGGGCCCCGGCGGCGCCGAGAACCCCGTAGAGCTGCGCCCCCAGAAGGCTGAGGCCGACGGACGACAGGAAGTAGAAGAATTCCAGGATGGCCAGGAAGCGGAACCGCCCCTCGGCCTGGTAGAAGTTCGTTAAAATGGCCGTCAGATTCCGTATGGGGACCAGGGCCGCTCCTGCGCCAAGGATGGCGAATCCGAGGAGCGTGCCTTCTTCTATCTGGGTCCAGCCGAGGAGGAAGGCGGCAATGACGGCCACGAGACCCATCAGGAGTATGAAGCCCAGGGAGGCGTTTCGTAGGTCGGCGATTTCCTCCTCCGGGGTCCCCGCCCCCCGCAGGTAGGGAATCTGGCGGTAGATGCCCAGCGTCACGCCGAGATGGGCGTAGGCCCCGTAGCCCACGATGAGATTGATGACGAGGAACAGCCCGTAATGTGCCGGATTGGCGATGATTTTCGGCAGAAGGAGGGCGCGCAGGATGCTCAGACCGGCGCTGACCAGACCGGCGGTGGACATCCAAAACGTGTCGCTCCAGAGGTGGCTCGCCTTGACTTTACCCGTGGGCAATCCCGACCTCAATCGTAGGGTTCCCCGGAATACGGGTCCCTGGGGGAAAAAACGGCCGAAAGCGGTCTCCCGGCTTCCGGCTCAAAGAGGCTGATGGTTACTCCCATTCTCTACGTAACTCGGTCAGCCGTCGGTTGACCTCTTCCCCGTGCGCAACGAGACGTTTCAACGCCGCGGCCACCCGCCGGACGTCCTCCTCCTCCTGGTGGGAGTAGAGTGGGAGACAGAGCACGCCGTCCGCGAGTTTCTCGGTGACCTTCAACGGTCCCTGTGTCCGGGATAGGCCGGCGAAGCGGCGCTGGAGGTGCAGCGGCGGCGAGAAATACTTCTTGGTGCCGATGTTCTCCGCGGCGAGCCCCTCGGCGAGGTCGTCGCGAGTCATCCCCAACGTGTCGGAATCCACGACGAGGGCGAGGTCCTTGAAGGTCGAGACGGCGCCCGACGGCAGCTTCTGGAACCCCAGGCCGGGTGTGTCCCCCAGTTCGTCGCGGTAGACCTGGACCAGCCGGTGGCGCGTCTGGAGGTTTTCCTCCAGGTGTCGCAGGGAGGCCCTTCCCAGCACGGCGTTGAACTCGCTCATCCTGCCGTTCAAGCCCCGGGTGGGATCGGTGGCCGAGTCCAGGAGGCCGAGGTTCCGGCGACGCCTGAGGTCGGCGGCGGTCGCCTCTTCGCGACAGACGATCAGGCCGCCCTCCCCGGAGGTGACCGGTTTGGTGGGCGAGAGGGAGAAGACTTCGATGTCACCGAAGCGCCCGGCCGGCGTACCGTCCTGTCCGGCGCCGAAGGCGTGTGCGGCGTCGAGGATCAGCGGTATCCCGTGAGCGTCGGCCAGCTTGCGCAGTTCGACGACCGGTGGCGGGCAGCCGAAGACGTACACGCCGACGATGGCCAACGGCGCGCCGTTCGGCACGCCGTTCGTTTTATCCACGACGGCCCTTTCCACCGCCCCCGCGTCCACGTTGAAGTCGTCCGGCCTTGCGTCCACGAACACCGGTGTCAGCGCGTTCCACGTCGCCGCGAGCCCCGTGGCGAAGTAGGTGAAGCTGGGCATCACCACCTCGCCGGGCGCTTCGATGCGTGAGAGTGCCAGGACCAGCCCCGTGGTGCAGCTCGAGACCGCGACCACCTTCTCCGGCTCCGTCCCCATCCACTCCGCCGCTTCCCGCTCGAAGGCCTCCACCTGCGGACCGTTCGTTATGATCCCGCTCGCGAGCACGCGCTCCAGCTCGTCGGAAATCTCCCCGAACTTGGGCAGGGTGGGTCTGGCCACCGGTATGGGCTCCCGGAATGCCGGAGCGCCGCCCAGTATCGCCGGCCGGTCCTTCCCCGACCTATCGTCCGGGGTCAGGAGCCGCGTAGGCCGTCCGTCCTCGATGAAGGGGATGAGCTTGATTCCGCGTTCCCGGGCGATCCGGGCGAGCCCGGCGCGGTCGTACCCCGTCGTCGCCGTCAGCGGCTTGCGGCAGTACAGCTTTTCCACACTCTCGTCCCGGCCGCCTCCCCCGAGCAGGTGGCGCCGAACGTCGCCGTCGGTGAGCGTGCCCAGCAACCGGCCGTCGGTATCCACCACCAGCGCCATCCCCAACCGTCCGGCGTCTATCACCTCCATCGCCCGACGCAGCCCGTCGGTGGGGGATAGGAAGAGGTTGTTCACGGGCAAGGGGTTCGACGAGGGGTTTAAATCCCCTGTTCCGCCCCCCGTTGTCTCCTTTCCGGCCATCGCGCACCTCTCGGGTTTTCACCTCAGCGATTTATCCAGGAGGGTATCGTCGGTCGGTGTTTCCAATATTTTCTTGAGCGCCCTGGGCGCCGCACCGCCGTCACCGTAAGGGGAGGGCTGCCGTAGGAGCCGTTCGCGGATGCCCGCCTCGGCGAGGATTTTTTCGAGCGCCGCCCGCACTTCTCCCGAGTCCGCGTCGGCGTCGAGGACGTTGGCCCCGCGCTCGCGACCCATCTGTCTTGGTCCTACGTTGACTGCCGGCGTTCCCAGGACGGAGCACTCGATGAGCCCCGCCGAGGAGTTGCCCACGAGGGCCCGCGTCCGGCGCAGGATTTCGGTGAACGACTCCGGCGCCAGGCTGGCCTGGAGAGCGCGGTGCGGCCCACGTCCCACCCACCGTTCCAGTTCCAGGGCGATCGGCCGTCCCCCGGCGTCGGCGTTGGGGTGGAGGACGAGGGCGGGGAGCGAGGCGGCGTCCAGCGCCTTCAGGCACGCCGCAAGCCCCTTAGCCGTCTTCTCCGGCTCCCCGGGGAGGGGGTGGTATACCAGCACCAGGAAATCGCCGTCCAGGTTCAGGCCCACCCGTTCGCCCAGGGCGCGGAGCTTCCCGGGGCCGAGGGGTGGGCTGGAAAGGGCGTGGTCGGCCGCCAGGGAGCCCACCGGGTGCACCCTCCAGGCCTCCTCCCCCCATCCGAGCAGCCTCTGGGCCGCGGACCGGGTGGCGGGGAATAGAAGATGGGCCAGACGGCTGACGGCGTGCCGGGGCCCGTCGTCCACCAGTGACAGGTCCCCGGCGTGGAACTGGGCCAGGGGGACGCGGCAGTACCAAGCAGCAACGGCGGCGCCCAGCACCTCGACCCGGTCCCCCAGCACAACGAGCCAGTCCGGCCGGTCGCGGATCCACAGGCGCGCCAGCTCCCCGGTCACCCGGGAGGCCAGCTCCGCCATGCCCGCCGGAGTGTCGTCATCCTCGACCACGGGGGCCAGGGTCACCGGCTCGAACCCGTCCCGGCGTATCTCCTCCACCGTCATCCCGCGGGAGGGCGAGAGGTGACCGGCCGCCGCATAGAGTACCAGCTCCGCCCCCGGTTCCCCCTTCACCCGCCGGATGAAGGGGCGGAGCAGGCCGTAATCGGAGCGGCAACCGGTGAGGATGGCTATCCGCCGGTGCGTCAAGTCAGGGCTTCTTGATGTAGAGCCCGCCCAGGAGCCTTCGCTTGACGACGTAGGTGCCGAACTTGGCGATGTGCGCCTCGGCGGCGTGGAAAATCAGGTCCAAGAGATCGTCGCGCGTGCGGGAATCGGTGGCCAGGAGCCCGTAGAGCTTCCCGGTCGCGTAAAACTCGGCCACGTCCTGGGGCCGGGGGAAGCTCAGGTCGTTGGCGAATTCGATCCGTTTGCCGGGGCCGAGGCTTTCGTCCAAAAGCGGCAGGACCTCGGCGGTCAAGTCCCTCCCCCGGGCGGCCATCTCGGCGGTGGGGTGCTCCCCCACCAGCTCCCAGTGCATCTGCATGAACTCGGCCTGGTCGTCGGGGGCGGAACCGGTGACGAGCAACCGACCGTTGGGGCGGAGGATACGCCCGATTTCCCTCAGGGCGAGGTCGAGATCGGGCAGGATGGTGAGGGTGAAGTTGGACACCGCCGCGTCGTAGGAGCCGTCGGGCCAGGGCCAGGGAGCCTCCCACCGCCAGAGGTCGAAGGAGACGGGCAGGTCGTCCTTTTCGAGAGCGTCCCAGGCCGCCGCGTAGTCCGGCTCGTTGTCTATCCCCTTGGCGTGGCCGTCCGGCGCCACCGCCCGGGCGAGCGGGATCGTTATTTGCCCCACCCCGCAGCCGATGTCTATGACCCTTTCCCCCGAGGCCAGCCCCAGGTTGGCGATGGTCCAACCGGCGAGGTCCGCGTTTCCGAAGCGCCGGTGGATCGAGGCCACGCTCCTCTTCCGGATGGCCTCGGTGGGCAGCGAATCGGGCGCGGTATCGTAGATTTCGTACTCCACGCTCACCCCTCTTTAAAAGGCTTCGATTATTCCAGATCGTCTTTGGTCAGGGGTTGATCCGGCTCCAGCGTCCCTTTCAGTTTTCTCCCGTACAGGCGTTCGACCCCGCGGGGGTCCAGGCCCACCGCCGGCCGCTTGGCGGTTAAATCACCCGGGGCCAGGCGGTGACCCGCCTCCAGCCTCCGGGTCGTTCGGAGGCCCTTCCGCGAGACCGACCGGGTGTCCTCTTCCGAGGGGGTGGAGCGTTTCTCTCCATCGCCCAGGATGCGCTCCGCGTTGCGTATCCCGCGGACTAGTTCCCGAAAACCGGTCGGGTCCAGGCTGGCCGCGTGGTCGGGACCCGCGGCGCCCGTGTCCAGGGTGAAGTGTTTCTCCACGGCGCAGGCGCCCAGGGCCACGGCCAGGCATGCGGCCAGGGTGCCCGGGCTGTGGTCGGAGAGGCCCACGGGACGGTCGAAGCGTTCGCGCAGGGCGGTCAGGGCGCGCAGGTTCAGCTCCTCCGCCGGGGCGGGGTACGCGCTGGTGCAGTGGAGGAGGAGAATTTCCGCCTTCCCCAGGCGGTTCACGGCCCAGGCGACGTCTTCCAGATTCGCCATCCCCGTGGAGACCATGAGCGGGAGGCCGGTATCCCGCGCGGCGTCCAGCACGAAAGGATCGGTGAGCTCGCCGGAGCCGATTTTCAGCACCGGCACGCCCAGCTCCGCGGCGGCGCGCACGTCCCCCGCGGAGAAGGCCGAGAGGGTGAAATCCAGGCCCAGTCCGTCGCAGCGGGATTTCACCCGGGCGAAGTCCCGCTCGGAGAGTTTCAATCGCTCGAGCATGGCCAACTGGTCGTTCCCGCCGGCGTTATGCCTCTGGTAGCGCGCCAGGGGCGCATCGGCGGCGACGAGGTTCTCGGGGGTGAAGAGTTGGAACTTGACCGCGTCGGCGCCGCACTCCCCGGCGGCGGCCGCCAGTTCAAGGGCCTTCTCCGGGTCGCCGTCGTGGTTCACCCCACCCTCGGCGACGATGTACACCGGTTCGCCCGACGTCAACAGGCGCCCACCCACACGGAAGGCGGCTACCATCTCGGGGCTCTTTTGGCGTGGATGAGACCGGCCTCGGCCACCGCCATGTCCCAGGAGTCGTCCACGTCCACCGACTCCCGGGGCTCCATCACGAAGGCGGCGCAGCGGTCGCCGAGGATGCGGTCGGCGGCTAAAAGCTCCGGGGAGGTCGCGTAAATCGCCCCGTTGGGGTAGTAAAAATCGGGCAACCCCTGCCGGCGGTCGGGTCGTTCCCGCTCGATGGGCTCGGCCAGCCCGTCGGTGATGCGGTAAGCCCAGGCCGGGTTCTGACGCATGGGGGTCAGCGAAATCAGGGAATCGAACCCCCCGGAAAGAAGCAGGTCCAGCGAGGCGTCCAGATGGGCGGCGGTCCGCAGCGGCGAGGTCGGCTGCAGAAGCACCACCCATTCCGGGGCGTACCCCTCGTCGGCGTGCAGGCCTGCCAGGGCGTGCTGGAGGACCTCCAGGGAGGTGGATGCGTCTCCCGCCAGCTCGACGGGGCGCCGGAAGGGAACCTCGAGGCCCAGGCGGCGTCCCAGGCTCGCTATTTCGTCGTCCTCGGTGGACAGGACCGCCCGGAGTGAATGGACGGCCCCCAGGACGCAGTCGGCCGTGTAGGCCAACAGCGGCCTCCCTCCCAGGGGAGCGAGGTTCTTCCGCTCCAGGCCCTTGGATGAGCCCCGGGCGGGGATGACGGCGAGTATCTCCATGTCCTTCTCAACGACCGCGCGGCGGTTGAGGCCGTATTATCCAGGTGATGATACAAAAAGGGGGTCCCCCCCGCAAGACCGCCCTTCTCGCCGCTTTATCAGTCTGCGATGTGAAAAATCCTAGGCCAGCCACACGTTCCCATCGTTGGGGATTCCCGCGGTGGCGTTCCGCGTGTCCACCACCAGGGCCGCGCGGCGGACCACCTCCCGGTAATCGTAGGCGGAGTGGTTGGTCACGACGACCACGGCGTCGTAGGCCGCGAGCTCGGAGTAATTCTTCAGGGGGATGCTCTCCAGGCGCAGTTTGGTCTGGCGCGTGGCGGGCATCTTCCTGATGTACGGGTCGTGGTAATCCACCTCCGCCCCGCGCTTCAGGAGGCCCTCCATGACCGGCACGGCCGGGCTTTCGCGCATGTCGTCTATGTCCGGCTTGTAGGAGATGCCGAGGATTAAAATTTTCGAGCCCCGGAGCGGCTTGCCCGCGTGGTTGAGCGCCTCGGCGGTGCGCTCCACCACGAAACGGGGCATCCCCGTGTTTATCTCGCCGGCCAGCTCGATGAATCGGGTGCTGAACTCGTACTCGTGGGCCTTCCAGGTGAGGTAGAAGGGGTCTATGGGGATGCAGTGTCCCCCGAGGCCCGGCCCCGGGCGGAAGGGCATGAACCCGAAGGGCTTCGTCGAGGCGGCGTCTATCACCTCGTGCAGGTTGACCCCCATGCGCAGCGCCAGCATCTTCAGCTCGTTGACCAGGGCGATGTTCACGGCCCGGAAGGTGTTCTCGAAGATTTTGGTCATCTCGGCCACCTCCAGGCTGGACACCGGGACCGTTTGCTCGAAGACCCGGTCGTAGAAGCCCTTGACCAGGTCCAGCCCCGCCGGCGTCAGCGCGCCGATGACCTTGGGAATCGTCCGGGTCCGATACTCCTTGTTGCCCGGGTCCTCCCGCTCCGGGGAGAAGGCGAGGAAGAAGTCCGACCCGCCTTTCAGGCCCGATCCCTCCTCGAGGATGGGCAGAACGACCTCCCGGGTGGTGCCGGGGTAGGTGGTGGACTCGAGAATCACCACCTGTCCCTTCCCGAGCCGACGGGCCACGTCCCGGGACGTGGCCTCGATGAAGCTCAGGTCCGGCTGCCGGTGATCGTCGAGCGGCGTGGGCACGCAGATGGCGATGACGTCAACTTCGCCCAGGCGGCCGAGGTCGCCGGTCGCGTCGAGAAGGCCGCCGTCCACGTACGGTTTGATCCGCCCGGCCGGTATCTGCTGGATGTAGCTCTCGCCTTTTCGGAGAAACTCTACTTTTGACGGGTCTATGTCGAAGCCGACGACGCGGATGCCGGCCTCGGCGAACTCCAGGGCGAGGGGCAGCCCCACGTAGCCCAGTCCGATGACGCCGAAAACCGCCGGACCCCCTGTCAGTTTTTTCACGAGTTCGTTGTGGTTCATGTCCTCATCGGGTGGGGTAGAGTCGTGGTTTGAGCCGTTGGACGAGTTGCAGGGTAATCCGCCCCCAGGCGCCGCCCAGACCGTGGGAGCGTCGGTAGAGCCGGTGGACGAACCAGGCCAGCCTGGCCCGGGCGGGCATCGGTTTCACGCCGCGGACGGAGCTTTTCCACCGGCGGGCCGTGACGCGGCCGATAAGGCTCCCGGCGCGTTCCATCGCCAGCACGGTGTCCGCGTTGCCCCACCAGCCGTCGGCGTCCCGGTGGCAGAGGCGGTGGACGACCTCGAGGCCGTCGGGATTCAAATAGGCTGCTATCTCGCCGACCCGCGGAGGTGTTTCCCCGAAAGGCTCGAGAAGAATCTCGGCCCCGTCGGGTATCAATTCACCGTGGCATCGGCCACGGCTCTTCACCCATCGGGGGCCGCCCGCGCGCAGCGCCTCCGCTATGAGCCCGGCTTTCAGGTTTTGTTTGATCCAACCCTCGTTGGTTCAAGGGATTCGACGGTGCTTAACGCCGCCCCAAGGTGTCGAATCTCCCCGCTAAGAATCGAAGGGCCAGATCAAGCAACACCCGGACGTACTCGCAGGAGTGGGATAGTTGCAGCTTGTTGTATGTTTTTGGCACTTGCTGACGGAGCTTTGTGCGTACACACACTTCAACGATGCTTCCTGAAAGATGAGCTTGCTCGAGATGAAGGGTGCCGTATACGTTTTTTTAAGCACTTGCGCTCCTTTTTCCTCGACTTCTGTAGTAGGCGTTGAAGTAGTGCTCGGCAGCTCTACAGGCGTTGGGTGATGGTTTCCACAGACTCCCCGTTTCGATGAACGATAGACCGGGACATCGAATACAAAAGGTTATAAATTTGCACCCGGTACATTCAGAGGGCGACAGGCGTGTTAATCCGCTTAAATACTGGCACAAAGGGGAATGATGCCATATCCTTCTCAAGCTGTTTCTTTGGATGTTCCCCAGGGGAGCCCTGAACTGAACGCAGGGGATAACGGTTCCATTCGGGGTTATCGTCATCGTTGAGAAACCAGCCGTACACCTTATAGCCAAAGGTATGTGATCTTCCTCTACATCGGGCAAGTCGTAATCGGTTTTATAAAAATTATCAAAAACATAACAGAATTCAACTTCGGAAATTGCATATTCAAGTGGTTGCTGACCCCCGTTGTTGTCCGGTGTAATGTTATGTGAGATATGTGGATATCCTCCTAAAGACAGCATCAGCCTATTTAAATTGTTGACTTTTTTATAATTGCTTTTTAACAGGCTGCCCTTCAACATCACATGAATTCCAGCGGCTTTCAATTGCTTTATTGCATTGACCGTACGGTCGTAACTACCCGGCACACCGGTAATTTCTTCGTGGGTATCACGATCTGATCCATGAATGGATATATCTACATATTGCACGCCGCATCGAATTAAATGGTCAATGTCGTCCTTTGTAAATGTCGTCGCGTTGGTGAAAACGCGGATGAGCATGTTTTGCCTGTGAAGCTCCTCGATTATCTCCCAAAATCCCGGGTAGAGAGTCGGTTCACCGCCCGTGACGGATACATAGAAAGTTCCGAGCTCCTTCAACTCTCCGATTGCCCTCAACCATTCCTCGACGGGCATCTCTTTCTGATAGGGGTCATCATGGGTCAGGTAACAGTGCACGCACTTCTGATTGCAGCTGTAAGTGAGTTCGAACGTCACGATGTATGGTATGTGGTACCGAATCGCTTTCCACAGCAGCTTATCGAAAGCGTTTATATTCTCGGTTTGTGTCACTTGTTTTTTCACCGGCGGTACTCGATAAGGCCTTTTTTGTGCAATTGTGAAAAGAATTCTATCATGTCCTGTTTTAGCGCGTCTGGAGCGACTTCGTACTCCGACAACACCTTACTTGCAATTTCTCTCACGCTTTTTTCGTCGTCAATCAGGTTCCAGATGAAACTCCCCACCTCGTTGAAGTTGTGGAGTACCCCGTCTTCTGGGGTGATGGCGAAAATTTCGCCGTCCACATTCTGGGAGGGTATCAGCCCCGCTTTTACGGGCACCGCGTCGGGATCGTAGGTTTTCATCAGAAAATATCGAGCCTCTCCCCGAGGTGGCCGAGGATGTAGGTCAGTGAACGGATCCGCGGGTCCGCGAGGTAGAGGCCCAGCAGCCTGGATCGTGTCCGCACCCCTCCCGCCCTCTGCCTGAAAAAATTCATCCCGCTTCTTCCCGGCCTGAGCGGTTCTCCGGGTGGGACGAGCCTCCTCATCGTCGGGTAGCACCTCAGGTAGGCCAGGGCGAAGGAGACCGTCCGTTCCAATCCCGCCTTGCGCGCCAGCGTGTAAAGTTTACCCCAATCCAGACCGGGACACAACAGCCAGATATCGTACACCGACAGGAGGTGGGGATCGAAGAAGTGGTTCCCGCAGAGGTGGACCATGCAGAAGAGCGCCGCGTCCTCCCTCGATGGCACCCAGAGCGTGACCCCGTACAGGTCCAGAGGTGTAGGCTCTTCGCCGAACCTGTACCGGGCGTTGTATCTCCCGGGCGCGGTGAGGTCATGGTGGACTTCTAAGATGGTTTGGTCCTTGCCCCAGATCAGGTGATTCCAGCGCCGCCAGAGCCGGCGCCCCAGCCGCCCCCGGGTGGCCAGTCTCCAGCCCGTTTTTTCCGCCGCCTCGGCGAACCGGGCTGTCTTTCTGCGCTCGAGGTAGAGATCCAGGTCCACCGCCGGTCGGGTGGCGGGCGGGTACAGCCGCGCGCGGAAATCCAAACCCTTGAGGGCCAGCGGTTGCAGCGCCGCCGTCTCCGACAGAAGGTCCAGGAGCGGGGCGGTTTGGACCAACTCCCAGCGGGCCTCTCGACGCCTTTCTTCCTTCAGGGGGATCAGCATGTTATTTTGCAAGCCCCGTGCCAAACCCCCGCCGCCCAGCCTCCAATCCGCCAGCGGGGCGAGTCGCTCCTCCTTCAGCCATTCCTGGGCGTTCGGTGTTTCCACAATGTGACGAGCCAGATCGCCGGGATCTCGACTCGTCAGCGCGGTGAAAAGGGTTACTTTTTGCCCCGGAAACGTTTCCAAATCGAACCTTTAGACCGCTCCGCTTCGTCGTCGTGGTGGTAATAGTGGTAGTACCTGTGCGATTTGTACGTTCTGGTGAGATCCACCTTGTTCAAAACGAAGCCCAGGATCTGAGCCCGCGCGTTTTTCAGGAGGCTCACCGCTTCCTTGACGGCCTCGGCCTCGCTCGTCTCGGCTTCGATGACCAGGATGGTTCCGTCAACCAGGGTTCCCAGGATGGCGGGATCGGTCACCGCCAGGACGGGGGATGTGTCCAGAATCACCTTCTCGTACTCCTGACGGAATCGTTCGAGGATATCCTGTGTCCGGCGGCTGGACAGGAGTTCGGAGGGATTCGGCGGCGGGTGCCCCGAGGGGAGGATGAAGAGGTTTTCGACCCGGGTGGGTCGGATGACTTCCTCGTCGGTTCTGTCCCCGAGAATGAGCTCGGTGAAACCGGGTGTGTTGGGGATGTTGAAGAAACGGTGCATTTTCGCCTTGCGCAGATCGGTGTCCACCAGGAGGGTTTTATAACCCTGCTGGGCGATGGATACACCCAGGTTCGCCGTGGTCGTGGTCTTCCCCTCACCCTTGCTGGGACTCGTGATGGAAAGAACGCGGATTTGCTTGTCGATGCTGAAGTATTGGATGTTCGTTCGAATGATGCGGTACGTTTCGGCGATGGGGGAACGCGGATTTTCCAAGACGATCAGGCGACCTTCACCGAGCTCTTCGAACTCCTCGGTCGCTTTCGGGATCGTGCCGATCGCTGTGAGCCCGGTCAGACTGGTGACTTCATCGGCCGATTTCACCGTCGTGTCGTTCATTTCGACGATCATGGCCAGGCCGATTCCGATGACGAGGCCGACGGCCAAGCCGAGGAGAAGATCCGACGCGTGGTTGGGGCTTACCGGCGCCGTGGGCCGTATCGCCCGGTCAATGATGCGGACGTCACCCGTTTCCATGCTCTCGTTGATGCGCGCCTCCTCGTATCGCTCGAGGAGCAGTGAGTGGATTTTCGACGCGACTTCGCTCTTTCGCTCCCGGATGGAGAGTTCCATCTCCTCCCGCGGCATGGTGGAAAGCTCCGAAGTCAACTCCGAGATGGTGCTCGACGTTTCTACGAGTTTGGATTTGACGCCTTCGATAGATATGCCGAGGGCGCCGGCGGTGATGATGTAGGCGAGCCGCCTCTCTATGTCATCTTCGAGGGCGCCCAACTCCCCATCAATCTCGGCCAGCCTGGGGTTGAGTTGACCGGAGGTTTGCTTCAACTGCTCTTTCTCGATCGTGAGCTCCCCGGTTGTCCGGATGATCTCCTTCAACATCTGGTCCGTTTGGAATTCGGGCCAGGAACTGATGGCAGTCAGCGTGTCGAGGTTTACCTCGCCTTGATTCAGGTAGTTCTCGGCGGTTCTTTGCTGTTCCTGGAGCTCGGCGAGTTCCCGTTCCAGGTTGTTCTTGCTCTCTTCGACACCGCTCAAACGTTGAATCAAGTTCCTCGCCTCTTCGGTGAAGGAAACGATGCCCAGCTCTTCCTTGTACTCCCTCAGGAGGTCCTCCGTCAGCCGCAGCTTGACTTCGGCCACTTCGATCTGCTGCCCGATGAACTCCCGGGCCTTTCGGGCGCGCTCCTGTTTCCAGCGCAGATTTTCATCCACGTAGACCTCGGCGATGGTGTTCGCCAGCCTGGACACCATCTTCGGGTCCGTGTGGGAAACGCTCACGGTGAACGCGTTTGAGTCGCTGGCCTGTTGCACCGAGGTGGCATGGCGGATGCTCTCGGCTTCCTGGATGGGATTG